>NZ_RCBY01000380.1 GCF_003838195.1 Okeania hirsuta | reverse complement strand
ACCCGAATCTGTATCCCACAAGCGCAAAGTCCTGTCTCTACTTGCACTGAGAATCTGTTTGCCATCTGGACTAAAGGCAATTGCTGAAGGACTTCCGAAATTCTGGAAAAGTGTCTGGTTTTGTATCTGAAAAAGTGTCTGGTTTTCTAATTGTACACTCAATTGTATCCCCAAATAAATCGATAAACCTGCTCCTAGCACAACCACACTGATAAAAGCAGCAAATTCCCCAACCCTAAACCATTTATTTATCTTGCGTTGCCGAATGCTGCGATCCATAAATTCCTTCCCCAACACAGACAGCAAACCTAACTTTTCATAATTCCCCAAAAAATTCTCTGCTTCCGTCAACTTTAACCCCACAAACAAATAATCCTTTAATTTCCCTTGACTTTCCCACTCTTCAGCCGCCATCTCAATCTTACGCTTGACTCTAATTGCATCGCGGTTTTCACTCACCCAACTCCGCAATAGACTCCAGTGACGAATCAATGCTTCATGTGCCACATCCACCACTGCTACTCTCTCTGCTCGTCCTCCTTTTGCTACTATTTCAGTCGTAACAACCAACTTTTCATCAGCTAACTTCTGAACTACAGTCTCAATCAGTTTTTCTCCATAACGCTCATTAACTAAATTCGGCTGCAATACTCTTCTGCGGGTATCCTCGGTACCTTCTCCCAACTGCGTTAGTTCTAGAAAAATATATCGCGCTGCTGCTTTTTCCTCTTCAGAAAATCCTTCATACACCTGATCAGCACGTTGACGCAATGTACCCATCACACCACCCAATTGCACATAAGTCTTGAGCTGCAAACAATTATCTGTTCTTTCCTCCCACAGCCTTGTCAGTGTATATTGTAACAATGGCAGATACCCTGGAGCATCCGCTACATCTGCCAGTATTTGTTCCACCAGTGCTGGCTCAATTTCCAATTCTACCTGTTTTGCTGGTTCTACAATTGCTTTTCTTAACTCCTCTTCGGACATTCCCATCACAACAACACCATGTTGCTGCATAAGTTGTGCCAGTCCGCTATATTCCTGTTCAATACATTTACTAAAAAAATCTGCCCGCATAGTCAAGACTAAACAGAGTTTATCCGTTTTCGGTAAAGCATCAAACAAGCAGGCAAAAAACTGCTGACGTTCTGAGGTATCCTGACATAAGGTAAAAGCTTCTTCAAACTGATCTACTACCAGCACCAGTTTTGGTGTATCCGCCACAGAAATTATTTGCCTCAAACCTTCAGAACCTTTTTTGATCAATTCCTCAGCTTGAGCTAATTGGGTAGCGCGTTTAATATCAGATAACTCAGAATCTAAAAAATCGAGTGCCAAAGAATTTAGGGGATGTTCGCCAGGATGAAAAATTTTAATCTGCCAACTTTCACTACCAGACAAACGCCTTCCCAACTGTAATTGATATAACAATCCTGCCCTGACAACACTAGATTTACCACTGCCCGAAGCACCCAAGACAGCCAGAAAATTACCAACACGCACCTTTTCTAATAATTCATCAGTTAGAGCAGTACGTCCATAGAAATATCTGGCATCCTCTTCTGTACAATCAAAATAAGCCAAACCTTTGTAAGGACAAATACCTTACTTCTTGACTTTTGAATGCATGACTTCCGTGTAGTGACATTAGGGTGTTGGGTTGCGATCAACGCTTAACCCAACCTACGACTCAGATTAACTCATCATCTCAATGTACCAACTCGATCGCTCGCTTAGTCAAAGTCTCGGCAGTTAAACCATTAAAAGCCATCACCTGACCAGCACTGGAAGCAGTCTCTCCCCGACGCCAAGCAAAGGTATCCCGCTTAACCTGACTCCGTAACATTATCGGTTCCAACATTAAACTCGCACCGCCAGTCACGCCAATTAAGGCATCACCACCAAATAACTTTTCAAAACCAGCATCATCTAAAAATCCGCCATCAGCTTCAGAGCAAGTATCCCAACCTGTATCCTGGGAACGATACAAACGGCGGGGATTAATCACCGAGACTATGCGCACCCCAATACCTTCAGTTTCCAAATAAGCAGCAGCTTCAAATACTGGAATTAATGGCATATCTCCCACTACCGCAAACACAACTGTCTGGTCTCCTGCAACTTCTTGGAGAACAACAGCACCATCCCGCAACCCTTGTCTTGTCTGTTCAAAAGTAGTCCGAATTGGTAGCGGAGATTTACTTGCAGTGATTGTTATACCCTTATTCTTGGTTGTCAGCGCCCACTCATAGCAAGCTTGAATACTGTTAGCATCGGGTGGGAACAGGGCAAACACATTCCCATTGCGCATCATCGCTGCAAAATAAGCCTCAATTTCTGGGCGTTGGTGCGTCCAACCGTTGCGCCCCTGCTCTAATGCTCCCGCAGTAAATAATGTAATTGTTGAAGGAGTAAGGTGACGCAATTCAGCCATTGCTTGGGTGACAGTCTGCCAAATAGGTACGCCGTTAATAGCAAAAGATTCATAGGAACACCAAACTGTCCTCGCTCCCATCAATGCCAAACCCGCAGCCATTCCCGCACAAGCATCTTCGCTCAAAGGTTCGTAAACTTGACCTTTCGGGCCTTGGAAATAAATGTCGTCGGGGGTGGGGTGAATAATTTTCAATGCCTGGTTAACATTGTTAATTCCCGATGCAGCGTTACCATCCGCATTTGTCAGCAAGAAATGAGGGTCTTTTTGACCGACATGAGCTATTAATGCTCCCATTGCAGTTGTGGCAACTTTCGGATCTCCACCAACAGCAAATTCTTCTAGAGGTAGTTGACCTAATTCTGCTAGCGGGTATTCAAATTCAGTGACAACAGTTTTAGAAGCAGGACCCCCAGCAGCACGTTCGCAATTTTTCCGGACTAATTCCCAACCTGCTACTGGTAAAGCACGTTCTTTGAGAGCTTCGATCATGTGGGGACTGTCGAGAGTATCTTTAGGATAGAGGTTATGAGATTTTGAACCTCTGGCATGAACCCCTGTACCCTTAAGTTGTTTGATAATAAAAATGGTAAGTGTGCCACCGAGAGCAGATTTTGCAGCTTTATCCACATTTTCTAATACAGCTTTTGTGAATTCTAGACGCTTTTCAAAAGAGAAAGCACTGCTATCTATATAATCTCCTGCTTGGTTTTTGTCGTCGAAGTCTTTAGCATCTACCAGTACTACTTCCGCAAAACCGTTACCTTTCCAATAGGCAATCATTTCTTCATTGGTTTTGGTAGATACCATACTGTGGTGTTCTTGACTGTAACCATTCCACACTAATACTGGTAAAAAGTTGGTAACTTCAGGATAAGCAGTATTGAAATGTGCCATGGCGCTGACTGGGTATGGTTCGCCCATACCACCATCTCCCATGGTAAATGGAAATAGAGTGTCACGGTGTAATAATGCTGCTGCCATGGCGAAGTGTTGCCCTTGACCCAGTGGTCCGGCAGGGTTTAAAAGTCCTGGGATGCAGCCAGATAGGTGCCCGAGAAGTCCGTGCATTTCCCGGAAGCGATCGCGCATTTGCTGTACTGTGGAGATTTCCATGTCTTCTAGGGAGCGGTCTAGAAATGCAGCGCTATAAAAACCGGGGGCATGGTGTCCGACTTCTGTCATAATATTTTTGTAGCCTAACATTACCAGTGCTGCATAAGCTTCAGCTTGACTAGCAAAACCACCAGGGTGTCCTGATGCTTTGCTGCCTGTAACTTGTAGCATTAGGTAACGCAGAGCATCAGCATAGAGGAGAGTTTGATATACCCCAGCAGGGTCCCTTGGTGAGGCGATCGCTTTACTTCCTTCTGCTATTGCTGGAGTATTACCGTGGGTCTCAAAATCAGGCCAAGCTTCTCCAAAATATTGGATACCTTCGCAAAAATCTGGAACTGTTGTTGGTTTTGGCGTTGTTGCAGTCATACAAATTTATCTGTATTTTTATCTCTTTAATTTTCAGTTAACAATAATTTAACATCTACAGGGATCGATGTTAATTTCTTTTACTTTGGATAGTAATAAGCTCTAGCAATGTTTATTAAGTTATATCTAAATTGAAAAAAACTTAACAATTCAAGTCATTAGAAAATCGAAAAGATAACTAGATAAGAATATGACTCCGACCCAACTACCAATGCCAAAAGCTTATACTCTCATTCGACCCCTAAAATGGGTGGTTCACTTATTGACATTTTTTCATAAATGTGGTTAATAATATGACGATGTATTTCAGGTTCAGCTTGATGGTCTGTGAGTATTCTTCAGCCAATTCCAGGCCATTGTTAATTGTTTAAGAAAAGTCTCTAAAAGAAAATTGCTTTTCAAGGATTTTTTGGCCTCAACAACAAAATTGCGAGATATAGCACTACGTAATTAGGGCGCGGACAATACTAAATGATGAAAATAAGTCAGAGATTACTTTTGTATGGGCGAACGGCCGTATTTGAGTTAAATCCTGACCTGATGGCAGCAGCATTAGCAGTTTGGATATGAGCGAAAGTCGCGCCTAAAGTTACTAATCCTACTGTTGCTGTAGCTACTGATAATTGTTTCACAACTTTGTTCAACATGATTAAATCTGCTGTATAATATCAAATCCGGTAGCATCGGAGTAATTAAACCTGAATTTTCGGCCACCAATGGTAC
>NZ_RCBY01000038.1 GCF_003838195.1 Okeania hirsuta | reverse complement strand
CATTTGAAATTTTATTTTTGGTCATTTGTCAAAAAAATTAGATGCGTTTTCCCTGCCTTCTAATATCCGTTCCGGATCTGTCTGTGCTATCAGTTCTCTTACTGGTTCCATCCAATTAGCAAATTCTCTAAGGACGCGAGACTTGACTTCAGCAAAAGTAGAAGAAAGTGTAGAGTCTGGCAATAACTTCCGCGCTAACCAACTCATATTTCCTTCTCCCACATTAAGCAGATAAACTATACTTTGTTCTCCTTTCATCAAGATGACTTCATTTAGTGGTAGTAACTCATCTTGATAATTGAGAACAGCTCGCCAAGACATACTACCCACATATCGAGGTTGACCGTCACCAATCAATGTTTGTCTTACTCTAGAATTTACCCCATCAGCTCCAATGAGCAAGTCTGCTTGGGCAGTTTTTCCGTTATCAAAATGAGTAATAACAGTGTTTTCATTTTGTTCAAAGCTAATGCAACGATGATTCAGATGAATGACTTCTGGTGGTAGATATGATGCTAAAATCTGTTGCAAACGCCACCACCAAATAATTAACAGTGGTTGCCCATATTTTTCCATCATGGTACTTTCGCTAGTCCTAATTGTTTCTCCAGTGCTTGTTTTCACAGTCACTCTTTTAACTTGACAACCTGAACGTTTTAGTATATCTACTATACCTGGTTGAATCACATCTAGACATCTCAAACCATTGGCCTGTAAACCTAAACCTGCCCCTACTGGACGTAATTCCTTGGCTCGCTCGTACACATGGGCATCAATACCTTTTTTTCTCAGAGCGATCGCTGTTGCTAGACCACCAGGCCCCGCTCCAATGATGGCTACTTTGTTTACAACAGGTTGGGAAGTTTCTCTCATTTTGCTTGTTTCCTTTTTCTTAGTATTTTTTATGATCATACTACTGTTTCTTTCCAAGGTTTAAGAGGTGACTCTGAATTTGGGAGCGTAATCATACAGCTAATTTTAAAAGTTTTCAAAACCTAATATTTTGGTTAGCAGTATTAGTTATTTCTAAAAGTTCTATTAAAAATGTTTTTAGTTTTTTTAATGCTGCTACTTCAAGAAGTGTTTTATCGCTCACCCAATTATTATCTGCGATGCTAACTGTATTTGTTTTTCCTGGTTTTAAAACACTAACTACTGTGGCTACTAAAGCTTTTTATCGATCAAATGGCTTCCATTTAAGAGATTTTTGTTCTTGTTCAGAAAAGTCTGCTAGATATGATTTAGCTCTTTCCATATATTCTGGATAAGCTACTTTTCCACATTCACATAATAAGGTATCTAAAACTCCGTGAGAAATATTATCTGGTAATACATAAATACCTGTTCTGGGAATATTTATATCTACAAAACCAGGCTGATTAGGAAAATTAGGGAAGTATTTACATAAGTCACTATAATATTCTGCTACTACATCTTCAGGATTTTTTTTATCGGCATCTGCAACAATTCCAAATGCTGCTATATCATTTCTATATTGAGAATTATTAGATAAAATATCATCTAAATTTTTCACAAGATTACTACCCTCACCAACATAGATAGCTATTGATAAACTATCATTAAATAGAATAGAAGGCATATCTAATCGTTTATAAAAGTTTCCTTTTTTCGGATAAGTAGGAATAAATTTCTTCCAGAAAGAGTCTAAATTTGATACTGACCCGTCAAATTTTTTCAAACCTAAAAGCTTTAATAACTTTCCTACTATTGCTTGGTCTTGAGGCCCCTCTACGCCAAGAATTGCATATTTTACCATCTCACCTCCTGACCCAATTCTTCTCGCAATCTACCCAATCTTTCTTGGTCAAGTCTAACTGCTTGAGTTTGAGTATTTTGTTGTTCTAAGCGATATAAAACTAAATCATTTTCTGATTCACTGGCTGCCAAAATTGCATCAACAGTTTCTAGACTATGGGTAGTAGCAAATAATTGTACATTCATCTTTCTACACCACTTAACTAACCAAGAAAATGAAGGTAGTAAAGCTTCTGTATGAATCGCTGTTTCTAGCTCATCTATTAGTAAAATTCCATCTTTTAATTTTGCGATAGTTAAAGCCATAAATAACAACCGACGAACACCATCGCCAAAAGCACTTAGTGGAGCAATACCTAATGTTTTATGATTTATATAGAGCCGTGGAGTTTTACCAGTGGGAGATAGAATTTCTAAATCAATAATTTCTGAGTCCATGATAGAAATCAACTCTAGTACATCTTCCTTAAAACCTTGGAAAGTTGCACCTGTTAAAAGTTTTATTTGCAACTGTTCTATCCTATGAGAAAAAGGAGTAACTGTATCAACTAATAACCAGTAGCTTTTATATTCGTTAAGAGTAGTTAATGGTTGATTTTCCCATATTTTAAACTTTTTAGATATAGATATATCCTTATTTTCATCCTTAAGAAGCTCAATTATTTTCTCTGGTGGGGTAAATGTTAGCTTTAAATCTGCACCACATCTAATTTCATTATTATCAATATCTATCTCATCAATCAGACTTTCTTGATCGTATTCTTCATTAATATTTTCTGTGGTATCCCAGATTCCTTCAAATTCTTCATAAGTTGCTTTTGACTCTACTACACCAAAATTACCACTGCCAGAAACAAAAGTTTCTCCTTGATAAAAATCATCTGGATTATTGTCACTATTTTGAGGAAATAACCACTTAAGAGATTCTAATTTTGATTTACGGGAAAATTTAATTTCCCGTCGCCAAGCAGTATTTATCCATTCCAAAGGATCTAAAGGATTGCAGTAGGTATAAATCGCTTCTAAAACACTTGTTTTACCTGAATTATTAACACCAACTAATAAATTTATTTGACCTAAATCTTCCAATGTCAAATCTCGCAAACCACGGAAACGATGAATAGTTAAATTATCAATATTTCTCATAAATCTAAAAATATTTATCCGATCATTTCAACAATCAGAAACCAAGTAAGTGGGCCAACCTTAACCTAGTTCAATCCCTATCTACCATTACTATGCAGAAGTCCCATATTTTTTTCTCAACAGTAACAAATATAACATTATTATTTACTGAACTAAATAATATATAGATAGATATAATTCAATAGTAACAAATATAACATTATTATTTACTGAACTAAATAATATATAGATAGATATAATTCAATTATAATAAAAACTATAGTGCTAGAGTAAAAATGACTATTATCACAACTAGAGAAGCAGCTTTTTTATTAGGCATCTGTTGTCAACGAGTGAGAGTCTTGCTTTCTCAAAACAGAATTAAAGGTGCTTATAAGCATAACGGATTTTGGCAAATACCTCTTTATGGGAAAATGCCTGTGGTCATACCAGGAAGGAGAGGTCCGAAAGGTGTTTGGTGTCATCACAAACGAAAGAAGCCAACCATAGTTCATGTTAATCAACATAGAATTAGAAAAAATGGAGATAGAATTAGACACGATCCTCTAATGACTCCCGACCAATTAATACCAGTAGTCTGCTTGAAGCAGACAAATCGTAACGATTTTGGTTATCAGATGATTCTTGAAGGTCCGTGTCGTATAGTTTATCGGCCTTATGAACCCTTGGATTGTGGAGCGCATTTGTGGATTGAGACATACGAGCCTGTACAGTTTGTGGATACCCAGTTTAAACCTTTTGCAGCTAGACGAAGTTATAAAAATGTCAAACGTCAATATGGTTAAGTAATTTAGTTGCAGTTGTTAGACTTCCTTTTTCAGCAGAACTTGAAATTGTTGACTTAAGGTTATAGCAGTAGTCAAACAAGGTGATAATTTACACAAAAGCTGAAACGGCAGAATGCTCAGAAGCAAAATTCTGCCTTTCTGTTTTTCATGCTACGCAAACAGCTCTCGCTGCCTTTTGCTATAACTAAGACTTCGGTTTAGAAATCGAACTAACGTGTAATTCTTTCAATTGCTTTTTATCAACCTCAGACGGTGCATTTGTCAACAAACATTTAGCCTGCTGAGTCTTCGGAAATGCAATTACATCTCGAATTGACTCTTCACCAGCTAACAACATCACCAACCGATCTAAACCATAAGCAATACCACCATGAGGAGGAGTGCCATATTCAAAAGCTTCTAACAAAAAACCGAACTTACTATCAGCTTCCTCATCAGATAAACCAATAGCCTCAAACACTTTTTCCTGTACATCTCGTTGATATATCCGCAGACTACCACCGCCGATTTCATAACCATTAAAAACCAAATCGTAAGCCTGCGCTCGTGCTGTTTTCAAGTCATTAATATCGTCTGGGTGAGGTGCAGTAAATGGGTGATGTAAAGCTTCCAAACGTTTTTCATCCTGATTCCATTCAAACATAGGAAAATCTGTTACCCACAATAAACTAATTTTATTGCGGTCAATTAATCCCAACTCTTCACCCACCACTAACCGCAAACGATCTAAAGTTTTATTCACAGTACTTGCATCATCAGCAGCGAATAATAGCAAATGACCTGGTTTTGCACCCGTGCGTTCTAACAATTCCTGTTTTTGTTCGTCGGTGAGGTTATCTTTAATAGCTCCAATAGTATCTATTTTGCCTTTCTCTTTAACACGAATATAAGCCAAACCTTTGGCTCCTGCTTCACTCGCCTCTTTAAACAAATCGCCACCCGGTTTAATTCTTACATTGGAGATAGCATCGTTACCTCCAGGAATAGGCAACACTTTCACTATCCCACCAGCAGCAACTGCTCCAGAAAATACTTTGAAACCAGAATCTTTCACTAAGTCAGAGACATTTACCAATTCTAAGCCAAACCGAATATCTGGTTTATCGCTGCCGTAACGATCCATTGCTTCTGCATAAGTCAAGCGAGGAAATGGTAGAGGCAAATCTATGCCTTTGACTTTCTCAAAAATATATCCCACCAACTTCTCATTTAATTGGATAATTTCCTCCTGAGACATGAAACTCATTTCCATATCTAACTGAGTAAATTCTGGCTGTCTATCCGCTCGCAAATCTTCATCCCGGAAACAACGAGCGATTTGATAATAACGGTCAAAACCGGAAACCATTAACATTTGTTTGAATAATTGGGGAGACTGAGGTAGAGCAAACCATTCCCCTGCATGAACGCGACTAGGAACAAGATAATCCCGCGCTCCCTCTGGAGTAGAGCGAGTGAGAATGGGTGTTTCGACTTCAATAAAATTTTGTTCGTCTTCCAGGAAACGGCGGATAGCTTTGACAACTTCATGGCGTAGTTGCAGGTTTTTAGTCATGCGCTCCCTTCTCAAATCTAAGTAGCGATATTTGAGTCGCAACTCTTCCCGGACAGATTCTGTTTCGGCAGTGGAAACTTGAAATGGTAATTGTTTCCCTAAACTATTCAACAGTTTAATGTCATCGGCATAAATTTCAACTTCGCCAGTAGGAAGTTTAGGGTTGAGAGACTCTTCCGGGCGACGACTGACTCTACCTGTAATTTGCACAACATATTCATTGCGAATATCCCCAGCTATTTGATATGAGTCAGGAGTCCGCTCTGGGTCACTCACAATTTGGACAATCCCTGTGCGATCGCGCAAATCTAAAAAAATTACGCCCCCATGATCCCGACGACGGTCTACCCATCCACAGAGGTTTACAGTTTCTTCAATATTATTACTATTTAGTTGGCCGCAATAATAGGTTCGCATAATTATCTAAATTACAAATTTAGCTAAAAAATAAATTTTATCATTATATTACTGGGATGCCCGTAAATCACTAATAATTTTAGGTTAAATTCGGATTTAACAAAAGTCGAAAAAGCATACCAATTCAGGTTCTATCCAAACCCAGAGCCGGAAAATCTGCATAGGAGAACTTTGGGGTGCGTTCGACTAATCTACAACAAAGCTTTAGCGGTGAGAACTCAGGCGTGGTATGAACAACAAAGCCGCGAATAGGATATAAGGAAACTTCGGCCATGCTGACCAACTGGAAAAAGCAGGATGACTTAGGATTCCTCAGCGAAGTAAGTTGTGTGCCACTCCAACAAAGTCTCAGGCATTTACAAACAGCTTTTACGAACTTTTTTAGTGGACGGGCTAAAACCCTAACTTTAAGAAAAAGCGCAATGGTGGTAATTCTGAGTTCACAAAGTCCGCATTTAAGTGGAAAGATGGTCAAGTATATTTAGCTAAGTGTGCTGAACCATTGCCTATTAGATGGATGTAGACAACTACCACCAGGTTGTGTACCAAGCACAATTACCGTAAAACTTGACCCATCTGGTAGGTGGTCTGTATCTTTGAGAGTTAATGATACTAGAGATTTGAGCCTCAAGCCACTTAAAAAACAGATAGGCATTGACTTAGGAATTACCAGTCTATTAACGACCAGTGATGGAGAAAAATTTGCTAACCTAAAGAACCATTACAAGTTACACAAAAAATTAAGGTTAGCCCAAAAATCACTTTCTCGTAAAACAAAAGGCTCTAATAACTATCACAAAGCTAGAATAAAAGTAGCTAAGATACACGCAAAAATCAAAGATTCCAGGCTAGACTACACCCATAAACTGACAACCCAACTAATCAGAGAAAATCAAACTGTTGTAGTAGAGGATTTGGCAGTAAAAAACATGGTCAAAAAGGGGTGCGACCCCGCGAATACGCCAGCTCCCTTGCGGAACGCGCACCAAGAGACCATAAATTAGCCAGAGCTATTAGTGATTCTAACTGGGGAGAATTACTCAGGCAATTAGAGTATAAAGCTAAATGGTATGGACGGGAATTAATCAAAATTGACAGATATTTCCCTAGTTCGCGCGCGTTGCTCTAATTGTGGTGATGTAGTAGAGAAATTGCCTCTAAATATCAGGGAGTGGGATTGTCAGTCCTGTGGTACTCACCATGACCGCGATATTAACGCAAGTATAAATAGGGTTTGCTGATGGGAACCCGCGTCGGTGTCAGACGCAAGGGAACGCCCACACTCGAAGGCTGCGGGACTCGCAGTTTTAGTCTGTGGAGCGACTGTAAGACCCAAAGGGAGTAAACCCCGGAAGGCAGGTGCATTGAAGCAGAAAGCCCCTAAAGCGCGATCTTAGGAATCCCGCGCTGTCACGCAAGTGCAGCGTCGGGAGGATGTCAATCAGGATGTCTACAAAAAAATCAGTGCTGTGGGGGAAGAATTACCAATTATCAAACGGGATGGTAGGGTAGTTGCTCAAGGATGGAAGGACCCACAATTTGCTGTAGTTCGTAATGAAGAGAAAGAAATTGGCGTTCGCGGAGCGTGGCGTTAGCCATATCGCTACTTATTGCCCTATGAAACTCCCAGTCCTCAAGAATCAAAAATTCCTATAGAATTACTGAAAGCTCACGATGTAATAGCAGATGAGTTTTCAGGAGTTATTGATACTATGATTCTCCAATATGAAAATGATATCAATATTGCCATGTTCCACTCTGATGAGGTGAATAGACTTGTCACTTTAATAAATTTTCTAATTCTTTAAGAAATTTAAATAGTCGATTTCCTATCTATTCTTTTACTGAATACCAAACTAATTTAGGCGTTGGTAAATCACAGGATGAAATTTGTAGGGACAATTCCCCTGTGGTTGTCAATCATTAACCTGGGTAGGAACGAGGGCGCTACCCCAAAATATAAATCATCCTGTCAATTACCAATGCCCGATTTCCTATCTATTCTTTTACTGAATACCAAACTAATTTAATTACAGCGCTTTTCAGATTGATAAACCACATCGTCATAACCAAAACCTTGTAAGGGCGTTAGCGTAGCTTTGCGGAGCGCAAATGCCATTCGCCCCTACTGTGGTCTACTGAAATGAAAACCGCTGTAAAAGTTGATTTATAAAGATAATCTAAAGAAAGTCTTGTCCAAGTATAACAGTATGCACTAAAGTTAGGACAGCTCTAAAACTTCAAAATCTTATAGGTAATAGTTTTTACCGAAGAATTAATAATTAAATAATTCACGCCTTGAAGCCTCCCCTTTCAAGGGGTAAAAAATAAATTTTTTCCTTGCATGACTTAGGAAATACTTATAGCTATAACATTCAGTGAAGCAATGATTTATGTCACTTTGATTCACCTAAGGTCAGGGGATGAGCTAATTTAAGATTTACTTTATAAACCAGCTCTTAGCTTCAAAGAAAGGTTGGGAAAATTATTATGGCTAGTCAAAAAAGCAGGAAATTTGGTCAAGAAAAATCTCAAAAATCAGAGAGGAACGATAAATCCAGAAATAAATCGAATCAGTAAATCATGAAAAGATTCAGGCTCTGACTTGTGCCAATATTCATCAACTAAATTTTTTTCACTTTTTATAGCTTTTATTTTTACTTTTTTGTTTAAATGTTTCTTCGGTTTGATCTGCTGAGTTTTTTTTTGCTCAGTATGGATGAGAATATACTTTTGCTCAGTATAGATAAGAGTAGACATAGAAATACCTCCTTGACTTAAAAAAAAGTCTTTCTCTTTTGTCATTAGGAGAAGAGAAATTTATTTCTATGTACCTAGCACTATTTATTTTGTTGTTTTTTGTTAATGGCTTGAGTGCAAGGTATTAATTCCTCTTCTCTATACTTATCTACTATACCATTTGAATAAATATTTGCTACAAATGCCTGCTCCATTTTCCCTATAAATCACAGCTTTGTAACATTTTTTCATCTAAATATCAAATTTCATGCATTTTTGCTACATTTTTTTAAGAGCAGGGAGTAGGGAGTAGGAGCAATATATAAATAATTGCTAAAAACATTAACAGGACTTATGCAAAAGACGAAATTATACACCATTTTTAGGTGTGAACGGCCGTTAACTATATGTGATAGTTATGGGTAAGTCCCGATTAATTAACCATTATTACTTAATAACTGAAGTTTTCAATAAATATAACATTATTTTTAAGAATTGTTCTAATACTAATTAGACCATAAAAATCAAGTATATCACTAAGTTTTTAACATTATTAAGTGTCTAATTTAAACATAAAGTTCCTTGGCAATTGGTATTTAGGCAGATAAAATTCAAAATGATTGTTTCTCAAAAATTAACATGGCATATCGCAACCCTACTCCGACCGTTGACATTATTATTGAATTAACTAATCGACCGGGGCGGCCTATTATACTGATCGAACGTCAAAACGAACCTTTTGGTTGGGCAGTTCCTGGTGGGTTTGTTGACTATGGAGAATCTGTCGAAACTGCAGCGCGACGAGAAGCAAAAGAAGAGACCAGTTTAGAAGTAGAATTAATCGAACAATTTTATGTTTATTCTGACCCCAGTCGCGACCCTCGTCAACACACTATGAGTGTTGTATTTATTGCCACTGCTACTGGAGAACCAAAAGCAGCCGATGATGCAAAAAATTTAGCTTTGTTTGAATCTTGGCAAATTCCCCAAGACCTCTGTTTTGACCACGACCGTATTCTCCGAGATTATTTACAGTATCGTCATTATGGTATTAGACCGAGAGTCAAGTGATATTATGAATGTTTACTTCCTGCTTCTTGCGGAACTGTCGGCAGCACTCCGTCCACAGGCATCAACGGTCAAGCCGACCGCATCTCTCGCTCTTTATACTTGGATTTAAGTCTCTGTCTATAGATATACCGCATTCAGAGCAATCAAAAGTTCTCAAGTTTAATGGCATATCCTGAATATGACTGCACCTACTGCAAGTCTTTGATGATGGAAAAAATCTATCTACTATTACTAGCTCACAATCATACCATTGACACTTATACTCAAGTTGTCGTCTAAACTCATAAAAACCTTGGTCTGCACCCACCCCTCTAGCTCCACTCCCGGGAGGGGATGGGGGTGGGTTATGGTTAGCTAAGATTCCAGATACATTCAAATTTTCGAGCGCAACACTGCCGTGGTTCTTGGCTAGGTAGGTTGTAAGTTTATGAAGTGCAACACATACGGATATTAGCTAAACGTTTATGTTGTTTGTTTCATCAGAGCGAAAGCTTCGACGTAAAATCGTTGGTTTATAACCATTATAGTCTGATTTTGCTTATTAAATTGTGTAAGTCCCACTATAGGATCAGCTTTCAAAAGTATTCGTATAATTAGTTTAATCCCACTTAATTTTTTTTCCATATTCCAGAGCGTAGTAAAGTTCTAATCTATCCTGATTATTCAAACTCATCTGAAAAGTAGAACCATCTTCTATCTTTCTAAAAAAGAGGATAAATTCACGATCTTTTTGAAATAATATCAAATCCGTTTAATTCGGTATAAAAAAATGTTCCATCTTCAACCATTACCAAATATTTCTCGATAATTCCCCTCCACCGGAGGGGTTAGGGGTGGGTCCCCACACTCCCCACCATAATAATCTAATTACACCGATGCTACCGGATTTGATATAACTTAACTTCGTAACCTTTAACTGTTCCCCGATCGAGCAATTCAGCATTTTGAGGTTCAGAAACTTTGACTATACCTCCAAATTTCTTACCAATTTTAATATCTGATAGTGCCGTAAATTTTTCTAGACCTCGACCTAAAAGTGGAGTTTTATATGTTTCGATTTTAGGCATTGGATACTTATTTTTCAGTTCTGTAGACGACCATTTATAGTAATCAAAAAATGATAATGGTATGTAAGAATCAGCCGCATATTTCAGCTCTGATGAAGTTGAACGAACTTCAGAAGATACATATACAATCATTCCCATATTAACTAAACTTTCAACAAGTGGTTTAAAATCCTTATCTCCAGATAGTAAAACTGCTTTTGTCATATTGTTGCGAATAGCGTGATTCATCATATCTACTGTGAGGAAAATACCAGCTTCTTTTTGAGATTTTTTTGTCAAATTACCTAGCTTAACGTGATATTCTTCTAAAGAACGAATTTGATTAAAATAATCTTTTTGTTGAGATACACGTTCTTCAAAATCTATTTTTTCCTCATACTTACCTTGAATCCGATCTATATAGTCATAATAGAAAACTTTTCGAGCATCAAAAAAATTTTTGATGGCATTAAAATCAATATTAATATTCTCGTCTTCGACTTCATTTCCAAACCATTTAGCAGTGGAGTCTATATAACTTTTTCTGAGGTAACTTCCATCTATAAATAAATAAGTTACTTTTGAATATTGTAGTTCGGTAGGATTATGAGTATTTGACATTTTTGACAATAAATCTATATTTTTTAGTTTAACTTTAGATTACCGAATCATTAATAATTAATAATTATTAATTAAATAATTCAGGTTAAAAGCCTCCCCTTTCAAGGGGAAAAAGCGGTCGTTTGCGGAGCATTCCGTTAGGATGGGATGGCGTTTGCTACCGCAAAGCTTTCCGTTCCGGAATGCTACCGCAAACGCTAACAGCGGAGCGGCTCTGATAAGAGCGGGTTTCCTCGCCATATCCAATCGACCAAGAGAAAAGTGCTAGGACATTTCCTTATATTCAATTCCGTAACGGTTTTAACCAGAGGTAATTATCAATTATCCATTATCCATTAATGAAATATATTGTAGCTATTTAATACCAATTCCCAAAACTAATGCTATACTTAGACGACACTTCAATTATTAAGTAATTAAAAAAGGCGGATGGAACCTTTTTGATAATTATTAGCCAGGAGCGTATTAATTATTCATATTTTTACTTCTCTGTAGGGACGTTGCATGCAACGTTCCTACCTCCGACCCTACTACCCTGCTCTGAAATAGATAAAGTTTTTGATAAAAAGTATCACATACCCTTTAGCTAAAAAATCTCTTACTTAAGATTAACTTAACAAAATACTATAAGTGTCAAGCATCAATCAACATCTTTGATTAATTCTTCTAAAAAAGATTGACCAGCTTTTTCCAAATTAGAGTCAAGAGCAAATGTCAAACTACGCAATCTTACTTTACTTTCACCAACTAATTGATTGATGGAATTAGTTAATTTTTGAGGATAAACTAAAATAGCTTCGTGACATTTTTTATAAGTTGCATAGGCTACCACTTGATGAATATCATCTGGCGATGGTCTGGCATCTAACTTATATTTAGTATCAAGAATATAAACAACCTTACGAGTTTTTACTTCATAAATAACTAAATCGATTCGACAATAAATTTCATCATCAATAATATCTACTTTTTCTTGCTCTTGAACTCTTAAATTTGAGGGTAGATTAATTTTTAACCATTCAGCTACAAATTTTTCATAGAGTTTAGCCATATCTATTAAAAAAGGTAACATTGAGTAATTACCCTGCTGATGACTAGCTCCAATATTATCTAAAAAAAATCGACATAAAGCGTGTAAAGTTTGATAATCTTCGTTTAAACGATGATATTTTATGTTTACACAATCACTAGATTTAAAAGGCTGTAAATTTACTAAATTTTGCAAAATATGAAAAGCTTTTGCCACTGTTGGAGCAACATTTTCAGAACAGAAACCACTATGACCAATCATAAATAAAGTCCAAGCCAAAATTTGATTATCGGGAATATTAGCAGTATATTCTTGATAATCGCATTTCAACCTAACATCCCAGGGTTTTTGCATAACTTGCTGCATATTTAACCGCCCCCGAATATAAGTTAAATTTTCTGTTTTTGGCAGATAAGTGCGATAAAAACCTTTTCGACCCCGGTCTAATATTTTTTGAACCAGAATATTAACTAAACAGTTGTAAAATTCCTGTAGAGACTCAAAGTTAACTAAACCATCTAAGAAACGAAAACTTTTGAGATTGTAGACATATTCCAACATTCCAAATAGGTTATGAAGTGGTACTTTTGGTTTGAGAATGATGTGAAAATCTGGAATTATAGGAATATAACCAACCCATCCTTGAGATGTAAATTGCCATTTGTTCTTGGTTTTAGGAGTCGGAAATTCAACTTTAATATTTTTGCCTTTTTTGTCGTATTCTTGCCATAATTTAGTGGCAAGATAGTGGTCAATTTCATCTGGTGGAAACTGGCGAGGTTGATATTCAGTAAGTTCGATAATTTGTGGGGATTTCATATTGGAAAAAAGCAACCATAACAAAGATTTTTTACAGGAAGAGATGTTTGGAGAAGTGTCTATCTAATTTAGGACTTATGCAAAGAAACCGGGTTTTTAGGATAAATCATTGTTTTTAACAATAAACATTTGCAAAAAAACCGGTTTCTGGGGTGGCCTGCGTAAGTCCTGTTATAGTAGAATTTGTATGAGAATTTAGCAAATATTGGTATGGGATTAATATAGTTAAAATTCACATCGTTAGCGGAGCTTTGCGTCAGCAATTTCTCTATACAATACTTGTAGATAATTATATCAGGACTTACGCCAATTCTTAGACAAGACTCTACTCGTAGGGGGCGTTAGCGCAGCTTTGCGGAGCGCAAATGCCATTCGCCCCTACAGATGGTGTATATTTTCTTATGTTGTGTAATTCCTGAATTATTAATTATTAATTGTTAATTGCTGAAGACATCCGATTTTGAATTTTATCCCACCGAAAATTATCGACTTTTCCTGGTTGAGCAAAGAAATATTCCTCTAAATATGGTTCAATTTCCATTTGCCAAATATCTTGTATTTCCTCTGCAATATTTTCTCGGAGAAAGAAAGAAACACCGACTTGATAATTAGGGTCGTTTATTTCTTTGTTAACTTCTTCTAAGACTTGAATTAACCCTTCCACTGAAAAATTTGTTTCTATTTCTTTGTGATATTGACGCAATATTTCATAGTTAGGAGAGAGGGTGATAAAAGCAAAGCGACGACGAAGTGCATGATCTACTAAAGCAATGGAGCGATCGGCAGTATTCATCGTGCCAATAATGCGAACATTTTCGGGAATGCTGAATAACTCTCCACTACTAGCAAGGGAAATTTTGGCGTCGCGGTATTCCAGGAGATACATAAGTTCCCCGAAAACTTGGGAAAGGTTAGCACGGTTAATTTCATCAATAATGAGTACACAAGTATCTTGACAGAGTGCTGCTTTTTGACAAAATTTCAGGAAGCGACCGGGAACAACAGGGTAGGTGAGTTTTCCATCTTCGCTCTGCGGTCGAATACCTTGAATAAAGTCTTCGTAGGTGTAAGCAGGATGAAATTGGATGAGTTCCCAGAAACCGTCACCTCCAGCAATTAAATGTTGAGCGAGTTTTTGAGCGAGGAAAGTTTTGCCGATACCAGGTGGACCTTGGAAAATGGCTTGTTTTTTGCGGTTGATAGCGCGTATCCATTGGGTAAGTTGTGTTTCTGGGAAGTTAGTTTCTTGGGAGCATTGAGATAGGGGATATCTTATACCAGTTACACTTAGGTAATCATATATTAGTGGCATTGGATCATCGTATTTTGCTAGTAAAACTAAAGGAAACAGTTTCTTAAGTATTGATACTATATCTTTGCTCAATTTAAAGAAAGAAAAATCTTTGTTACTGGTTTCTAATAGGCTAATTTCTGCTGTTACAACAATATCTTGTAGATGATATTCTTTGTTTTGAATATCTCTGCTCCATTCCTCCATTGTTAATTTACTACTTCTACAACGATCATAATCTAAGGTGCTATAAGCAAATTCTAAAGGATACTGTTCTGTAAGCACTTTTAAAATAGAGTTAATTTCTGGATGATTTTGATAAATATTGTTTTGAAAACGTATCCAATCTTGTCTGTAAGTGTCATGATTAGATGATATCCAATCTTGTCTGTAAGTCAGATGAGTATATGACATCCAAAACCCTATTTGTAAATACCAATGTCCTGCATAACCCACAAATAAGAAACCTGCTTGTGTGCTAAATAATAGTCCTCTACCGTTTATAGATAATGTAGTAGGAAAATTTGTGAAGTCAACAGATATGATATATTTAGTAATATATTCTGATAATTGTTTAAAAATAGGTTCCTGTAAACGTTGTAAAAACTCATCTGCAATTTCTGGTCTTAAGGTCTCTTCATATAACCAGGGATCGTCTGAGGGTTGATCGAAAAAAAATTTCCTTACTTCTGTCTCTGAAAGCTCTGATAGGAAGTTAGAAAACTTTGAATAAAAATCTTTATTAAACATATTACTATTTTGTCGGCTTTTCTATGCTTGACATATTTTAGTTAATTTATAAGGCATTGTAAACTAACTCTGGAAACAATTCACTAGCTTTAAAACAGAGTAATCTTAAATTGTTAACACAATAAATCAATCAAATTAGGTTAAAATTTAGTTATGAGGAAATTTAAACAAGATAAATTTGAACAATAATTAAATAGCCATGAGTCAAACTTTATATTTAGAAACAAGTGTTATTGGTTATTTAACCGCCAGACCAAGCCAAAATCTAATTGTTGCTGCTAATATGGCAGTAACCAGAGAATGGTGGGATACTCGCCGAAGCAATTTTGAAATATATGTCTCTCAAGTAGTCTTGGATGAGGCAGCTAGAGGCGACCCAGAAATGGCTCAAAATAGAATAGAGATAATTAAAGACTTTCCCTCACTCATTTCCAATGAAACTGTTACAGACTTGGCTCAACAGTTTCTCCAACAAACCAATCTTCCCCTTAAAGCTAGTTAGTGATGATACATTGCATATTGCTCTAGCAACTGTTTATGGTTTAGACTATCTTTTAACATGGAATTGTCGTCATATTGCCAACCCTAATATTCAGAAAAAATTATCTGAAATTAGCACTAACTTTGGCTATGAATTACCAATACTTTGTACACCTTATCAATTAAGAGGAAAAAACTATGATGTTACCTGATGAAATTTTAGAAGAAATTTACAAAATTCGAGAAGAACACGCCAAAGCTTTTAACTACGATCCGGAATTAATATTCGCTGACTGGTTAGAAAAACGAGAGCAATTTGAGAAAGAATGGAAAGGAAAAATCATTAAAACTCCTTTGAAAAAAAGAAAAGAAAGTGTTTCTGAAGAGCAGGTATGATTTTCAAATTTTCAGGACTTACACACCTATATCAAATATAAACCATTTGTAGGGGTTAACAGCCGTCAACCCCTACAATAGACTAACTTTTTAATAGATAAAATGAGTAAATTAATAGCTTTTGGATGGTATGGAGGAAAATTTAATCATCTTGATTGGTTACTACCACTATTGCCAGAAACGCAACATTACTGTGAACCTTTTGGTGGTTCCGCAGCAGTTTTATTGAATAGAAAACCCTCTGATGTAGAAACCTATAACGATTTAGATGGAGAAGTTGTTAACTTTTTTAGAATGTTACGGGACTCTCAAGAAGAACTAATTCAAGCGATCGCTCTTACCCCCTTTTCTAGAGAAGAATTTAAAATAGCGCTGACACCACCTACAGAACAAATTTCTGATTTAGAACGTGCCCGCCGTTTTTTTGTCCGAGCAAGACAAGTCAGAACGGGATTAGCTCAAACAGCGAGTTTAGGAAGGTGGGCACAATGAACTACCCCGCCGTGTAGACGGACGGGGTTTCTAAGTCCCCGTCAACAAAGTCCGCACTTTGAGATTTTGAGCGCTTCATTTGCCCCAGTTGCCTCATCGAGCCTGTATGTTTACGGGTCGAATCAGTAGAGCTTGAGCATCGACGATTAACGAGGCCAGTTCCTAACCCCGGTTGCCGATCTGCAGCAACATTCCACATCACCATGACCGAGCCTTGGTCTCTTGGCACCTCAAAACCACAATCATCACAAACATGGTAACGATTACTCAACTGTGCCCATTCTTTATGAACTGTTCCACAGCTAGGGCATCTCTGAGAAGGCTTGACTCTCCTGGTGTCAATGGTTATATGCAAACCACCTTTACCTAAAATTTTATACAACACCATCTGATTTAATGTTCCAAAGCCAACATCAAGCAGAGAACGGTTGAGACCTGCTTTTTGCTTTGAGCGTTTACCTGTCTTGGCTTTTCGGGTCATGCCTTTAACATTTAATTTTTCAGTAACTACGATGTCATAACAACTAGCAATATCTGTAGTTACTTTATGCTGCCAATCTTGTCTTACGGCTGATTGTTTGGCCTTGAGCTTAGAGATTTTTCTCTTCGCTTTTTTCCATCTACTTGATGCTTTTTGCTTACCTTTAATTGGTCCTTGCTTTCTTTTGAGTTGACGTGAAGCTTGCTGAATTTTTGGGGCAAACTCCCTGTCAAATCTAGGATTACTAATTTCGTCAAAACCATAGCCATCATAACAAGTCAAAGCTGTTTGAGTACCAAGGTCAAAAGCCACCATTGACTCATAATCTAAGGGAGATTTACTGCCAAACAACGGTAATGGTTCCGAGGTCTTGATACTAAATGAAACATACCACTCATCTTTATGAGGACGATAAACAATCGTACAAGTAGTAGGTTTTCCCCAATACTTAAACCTACCCCGCATCCTGAGTCTCATACCCAAGTCATTAAGTGTCACCCATCCACAGTTAACAGAATATTTTTGGCACTTTTCAATTTGCACCTTAAAACCTTGACGACCATCTGGGTAAGTCCAACCGGAGTAATTCCTAATTGACTTAAACTTTGGGCGTTTCCTGATTCCTTTAAAAAAAGCATTATAAGCTAAGTCAACACGCTTGACTGTTGCTTGCAATGAACTTAAATTAAGCTGTTGATAATCGGACCACTGCTGTCTAAAACCTGGTAATGCGTTTTGCTGAGTGAAATAGTCTACATTTGAGCGATTTTTTCTCCACTCAAAACGCCTATGAGCGACACCAGCGTTATACAAAAGCTGGTGTAGTTTTCTGACTAAAAATAGTTTTTCTTTCTGTACTTTTGTCGGATACAGTCGAAAAGTCAATCTTCTATTGGCCATAGAACTATCACCTCTAGATAAAGTTTGAGTCGATATAATTATCTTAACACCAAAAATAAAAATGAGTAGAAATTATGGAAAAAGAATTAAACCGTGGTTCTCATGTAGTCTATGACATTCACCTGCATATATGTTTCGTGACTCAATATAGAAAAAAAGTATTGACTACAAACATGATTAAAGATATGAGGGAAATCATAGAAAAAGTTTTAACTGCTAAACGCTGTTCCTTAGAAGAGTTTGAAGGTGAGCCAGACCATGTACACATATTGATTCAGCTACATCCAGACAATAATATTTCCCAGTTAATATCATCTCTAAAGTCTGCTACCAGCAGAATTATTAGACGAAAATATGCTCAAGAAATCAACCAATTTTACTGGGGAAAAGCTAAATTATGGCATGACTCAAAATGTATAGTTTCCTGTGGTGGCGCACCCTTGGAAATAGTCAAAGATTACATCAAAAATCAGTCGGGAGGTAGACAAACATCTTGATCGAAGCGGATCAACATTTATTTATGTAAGGGGGTGCTTTCCGCCCCACCCTGTGGAGGAGTGGGGAAACCAGCACCCCCTTACCAACCCCCTTATGGTTGTATTCGGAAATTTTAGTTTCAAGAGTTTTGATTTGTGGTCGGAGAACTGCGGCTGTTAAATTATTCATTCTCAAACTAAAATTAGGCACCAACGGCTTCATTTGTTCAAATAAATCATTATCAAAAGGCCGACTGAGATGCTTCTTATATAACTTCTCATAAGATCCAGCAGCTAAAATACAGTAAGCTGCTATTTTCTCATTGTTAGTAGCAATAAAGCCTCCTTCTCCAGAATTTAATAATTTATAACTTTGACTACTAAAACAAGCAATTTGTCCATATTGGCCAACTAATCTGTCTTTTTTCTGGTTGTTGTCATACCACTTTGATCCTAGACTATGAGCACAGTCTTCTATGAGGAAAACTCCCGCCTGACAGCATATCTCTTCGATCGCCTGGAGATCGGATATGTGTCCCCGCATATGAGACAAAATAAAAAATTTCGCATCTTGATGAGCTTGAATTTTTCCTTTGAGGTCATCTAAATCTACTTGATATAGCTCATTGCATTCTAAATAAATTGGTACTGCCCCTGCATGGACAATACTACTGGGAACTGCTGTAAACGTGAAGCCATTTGTCAAAACCTTTGCCCCTGGTTGTACTCCTGCTGCTTTCAGACTCAAGAATAAGGCACTTCCACATGAGTTCACAGCGATCGTATATTTGTGGCCTGTATATTTACTAAATTCTACTTCTAGCTGTGCCACCTCAGAAGCCAACTCTTCCTCTAAACTAGAATTATCAGTATTTTCGTTGAATTCTGTACCGAAATTATAACGATATAGTCTCCCAGTTTCCATTAGTTTGATCGCTTGTTCAATTCCATCTTGTGGAATTGGGTCTGGTGTTTTAGAGTCTTTAGTAAATTTCATCTTTCGGTTTTTTCTCCTTGACTTATTCTTTCAGCAACTTTATATTAGACATTTTGAAGAATTAATCTCAAACCTTTGCCGTTCCTGGGCAAAAACGTTAGTTCTTAGAAATGCCTATGATAAATTTCGTAGTTTATTCTAATACACGAATTACACTATATAGATAAAATTCAACAGAATCAATACCCTAGACAATGGATGATACAAAGAAATAAGTCTAAAATTCTGAATATACTAACAGAAAAATCCAAAATCTAATGGTTGAACCAAAATCCTATAAAGACACCGTAAACTTGCCCCAAACCAACTTTAATATGAGGGCAAACTCGGTCACTCGCGAACCAGAACTACAAAAGTTTTGGGCAGAAGAACAAATTTATGAACGCCTCTCGGAAAGTAACCCAGGGGAAACATTTACTTTGCACGATGGCCCGCCTTATGCTAATGGCAATCTACATATTGGCCATGCCATGAATAAAATTCTTAAAGATATTATTAACCGCTATCAAATTCTTCAAGGGCGAAAAGTGCGTTACGTTCCTGGTTGGGACTGCCATGGTTTACCCATTGAATTAAAAGTTATTCAAAATCTTAAATCGGCAGAAAGGGGAAAACTCACACCTATAGAATTACGTCAAAAAGCTAGAGACTTTGCTCTGGAAACTGTAGACAAACAACGGGAGTCGTTCAAACGTTATGGAGTTTGGGGAGACTGGGAAGATCCTTACATGACTCTGACTCCAGAATATGAAGCTGCTCAAATTGGGGTATTTGGCAAAATGGTTTTGAAAGGCTACATTTATCGTGGTCTTAAACCTGTACATTGGAGTCCGAGTTCTAAGACTGCTCTTGCAGAAGCTGAACTGGAATATCCTGAAGGTCACACATCTCAGAGTATCTATGCTGCTTTTAAAATTACGAAACTAGCAAAAGCAGTTCAAAAATCTCTCAAACCTTATCTGGAAAAACTTTGGGTTGCTATCTGGACGACAACTCCTTGGACTATTCCTGGTAATTTGGCAGTCAGTGTTAACCCAGACCTCGATTATGCTTTGGTTAAACCGGATGTTGACTATGCAATGGGAGAAGATAAATTATTTATAGTTGCAGCAGAAGCAGTGGAACGTTTGTCGGCAACTTTGGGTACAACTTTAACTCCTGTAGCGACAGTCAAAGGTCAAGACTTGGAAAACTGTACTTACCAACATCCACTGTTTGACCGGGAAAGTAAAGTTGTTATTGGTGGCGACTACGTTACTACTGACTCAGGTACGGGTTTAGTTCACACTGCTCCCGGTCACGGTCAGGAAGACTATATTGTAGGGCAACGTTATAGTTTGCCAATATTGTCCCCTGTGGATGGCAATGGTAAATTTACTGCTGAAGCGGGAGACTTCGAGGGGTTAAATGTATTAAAAGAGGGAAATGTTGCCATCATTGAAGCACTGCAAAATGCTAATTCTCTGCTGAAAGAGGAACCCTACGAACATAAATATCCCTATGACTGGCGAACTAAAAAACCAACTATTTTCCGAGCTACCGAACAATGGTTTGCTTCTGTAGAGGGTTTCCGCAATGAAGCACTTAAGGCGATCGCTGATGTTCAGTGGATACCTGCTCAAGGAGAAAACCGTATTACTCCTATGGTGAGCGATCGCTCTGACTGGTGTATTTCTAGACAAAGAAGTTGGGGAGTTCCTATTCCGGTATTTTATGAGGAAAAGACTGGGGAACCTTTGTTGACTGAGGAGACTATTGCTCATGTGCAAAAAATTGTTGCGGAAAAAGGTTCTGATGCTTGGTGGGAAATGTCGGTGGAGGAGCTTTTACCAGAAAAATATCGCCCAGATGCTGACAAGTACCAGAAAGGTACGGATACGATGGATGTGTGGTTTGACTCTGGTTCATCTTGGGCGGCAGTTGCTCAACAAAGGGATGGGTTAAAGTATCCAGTTGATATATATTTGGAGGGTTCCGACCAACATCGCGGTTGGTTTCAGTCAAGTTTGCTGACCAGTATTGCTACGAATGGTGTTGCACCATATAAAACTGTTTTGACTCATGGTTTTGTGTTGGATGAGAATGGTCGGAAGATGAGTAAGTCTCTGGGAAATGTGGTAGACCCGTCAATAGTTATCGAAGGTGGCAAAAATCAAAAACAAGAACCTCCTTATGGTGCAGATATTTTGCGTTTGTGGGTTTCCTCTGTTGACTATTCTTCGGATGTACCCCTGGGTAAAAATATTCTCAAGCAAATAGCGGATATTTACCGCAAAATTAGAAACACGGCGCGATTTTTGTTAGGGAATATCCATGATTTCGATCCGGCAAAAGATGCTGTTGCTTATGAGGAAATGCCAGAGTTAGACCGTTATATGTTGCACCGGATGACAGAGGTATTTGCTGAAGTCAAGGATGGTTTTGAGAAGTTTCAGTATTTCCGCTTTTTCCAAACAATTCAAAATTTCTGTGTGGTTGACTTATCTAATTTTTATTTAGATATTGCCAAAGACAGACTTTATATTAGTGCGACTGATGCTTACAGACGCCGTAGTTGTCAGACTGTTTTAGCTGTAGCTGTAGAAAATTTAGCCAAAGCGATCGCTCCAGTTTTGCCTCATATGGCAGAAGATATTTGGCAAAATATTCCTTATCCAACTCTTTACAAATCTGTATTTGAGTCTGGGTGGGTGAAAATGGAGGAAAAATGGCATAACCCAGAGTTGGCTAAGTTATGGGAAGAGTTACGCAAAACTCGTACTGAAGTTAACAAAGTTTTGGAAAAAGCACGGGCAGAAAAATCCATTGGTGCGCCTCTAGAAGCAAAGGTATTGTTGTATGTAAAAGATGCGGAATTACGGGAGCAAATACAAGCTTTTAATCCTATTGCTAAAGCAGAAAAAAGTAAGTCAGAATTTCTCGAAGCAAAAATCGAAATTGAACCAGAAAAAACAGAAAATACAACTCTTAATCATCCGCCAAAAACTACTGCTAATTTTGCTAAAAATCAGGAACTTTTATCAGATTTTTTCGCTTTTTTGAGTAAACTATTTAGTGGATATAAAAAAGTTTTAGGGGCAGTATTTTTTATCATTATATTACTGTTGTTAATCCGAGTAACATTAACAGTATTAACAACAATTCACCAACTACCTATAGTAAATTCCATCATGGAATTAGTTGGAATTATATACACAATTCGCTTTGTTACTGGCGACCTATTATTTGCTAAAAATCGGCAAAAACTGTCTGAAAAAATTAAATTGACGACAGAAGATATATTTGGCAAAGATGTTTTATTACCCAAACGGAAAACATCAACAGATAATACGGTTAAACAGTCAGCAACTTTAGTCTCACCAGAAGGAGCTTATTTTCCTCCCCAAAAAGTGGATTTGACCCCTGTACCACAAGTACAAGTAGTAGAAGCAGAAACTTTACCTCAACAACCTAATAATATTAAAGCCAAAATAGCTGGTAATGGAGTTGATGAATTACGTTATCTGTTTATTACTTCCCAAGTAGAATTATTAGAGTCTGCAGAAGCTTTAAGTAACCTTGAATATAAATCTATTTCAGACTCTTTAGGAATAGGAGTAGTCAAAGCAGATGGAGAGAAATGCGACCGCTGTTGGAATTATTCTACTCATGTCGGTGTTTCTTCAGAAGATCCCACTATTTGTGAACGTTGTGTTGCTGCTTTAGCAGGAGAGTTTTAACAAAAAGCAATCAGCTCTCAGCTATCAGCTATCAGCTAACTGAATTTTGCCCCCCTAGCCCCCCAAATTTGGGGGGAACAAGAGTGTCAGTCCAGTAGGGTGCGTTAGCGATAGCGTAACGCACCGAAACATCATATAAGGCGGATCGTTTTTGGCTCAAAATTCAAACATCCCTCAAGAAATTTGGGATGAATAAAACCTGTAATGGGTTGACAAATCTAACATGGTGCGTTAAGACGAATTGTTAAATAGTTTTCCTGGTCTTAATTTTAGCCGTCTAATACCAAATCCATAAATGTTTGCTACAAATAGATAGGATATTTATTAGGAGTCAGGAGTCAGGAGTCAGGAGTCAGAATGAATGGCTTAAATACCATTTTTAAGATTGGAAGTCATCTTTTTTGTCAAAGAGAATATTCTGAAAAGTCTTTTTATTCTTCTTACTATTCGTAACATTCTTTTTTCAAATTGGTATAACGCACCCTACTGGACTGAAAATGCAAAATTGCATCTTCAACATAATTTCTGATTAGGGACTAGCAAAAAAATAGACTACCAGCTAATTAATTGATAGAGTAGAGATTGCTTCGGCTGGCTTGACTATTTCCGATTGAGGTTGAGTCTAATATTATCGCCTCGCAATGACAGCCACGAAACTTTTTATATAGTAATAATCGGTACTTTATTAAGTTGCAAATCCCTTATCTTTGGGTCTACCAAACAAAAAAACAACCCTGATGCAATTTGCCATCAGAGCTAATAACATTTTTCGTTGCGTTTTTCAATTTTCCTTTGATATTCAGGAAGTTAATCATATTGAATGTTAATTTATCTGATTAATTTATCTGATTTATTAAAACTTAGGCGTTGGTAATTTGAGGTATGATAGTCTGGATAAGAGCGCTATAGAACTCCGTGACCTTTACACTTCCCGAAAAACTTTCTCCTTCTATTCCTTTTTCTTCTTCTTTCTTCCCTCCTGACTCCTGACTCCTGACTCCTGACTCCTAAGTAATTAAGATTAATATCATACACTAATTTACCAACGCCATTAAAACTTAAAACCAAGCTTGAATCTTTTATTAATGTCCTAAAGTTTTGTTACAAAGCCTTGTATTAAGTTCGACAGATTGTCATACTACCTCTTGTCAAAGTATTAAAACGATTCTCTAGGTTGAATTTATGAACCATTTATACCTGTTCCTACGCAGGGTACTGATTGTGTTCTTAGTGAGCACGTTTACTTTTGTTAGTACCTTTACCGGGGAAGCTTTTGCTGATGATGATGTTAATATAAAGTTCTTATTGATGAATGTTCAATAATAACTGAACAGATAGGAACTCAGCCTGAATTTGAAAATCCAAAGTTTGCATACACAAATAATAAGGATATCAATAGTGATGGTAAAAGAATTAGCAGACAGGGAGTTATTCTAGATGCAGTTCAAGACGAGCTATACCTGGATGTAGATAAAAGTAACAAGGACGGCTATGAATACGATGGCTACCTCTACAAGACTATTTTCTATGACCAGCCATCTGAAGATCAAGTAAAGATAGAGAACATACAAAAAACTATTGTTAGAGATACTGAGCAACCTGCACAAATTAATGTAGTAGAGTATAAAGATAATTCTAACAATATGGTTGGAACTTATACCCCACCAACTATAGTGACATCTTATGGTGAATTTAACTATGATGCTGTTCAATTTCCTGGCCCCAATGATGCTAAACTTAACTCCTTTGACCTAACTCTGAAAAATAATTTACCAGTCAAAGTCCAAGAAGAGGGTAGTATACCACAAACAAAAGAAAATTTAGAGAGTCAATCTCAATACACTAACATTCATTATCATGGTTTCAACGTATCACCTTTACTGAGTTCTGATGATGTTTTGGTGGATGTTCCTTCTAATGTGACACCCAATACGAATCCGCCGGACTTTCTCTCTCCAACTCCTATTCTTCCTGGTGGTTATTATCCCGGTGATAATACATACGAACCTAAATATGGTGGTCCAATAAATGAGTACAATATGAGAATCAAGATTCCATACGTCCACCAGTCAGGACTCTTTTGGTATCATTCCCATGCTCACTCACTTAGTCGGCAACAGGTTCGGGGTGGTTTGTCCGGTGGAATTATTATTAAGGGGATGGATGATTATTACAAGCTTCTAAATACAGAGAAAGGGCTTAAAGTTACAACGGGGAATCTAGAAAATATAGACACTGAACCTGAGCCTTTTTCTGTCAATCAAAAGGTGATGATGTTCAAAGATTTTAATGATATTTTAGGGACAAATAATGAAAAATGTTTAACTCTCAATGGTCAAGTCAACCCTAAAATAACAATTAAGCCTGGAGAGGTTCAATTCTGGCGCATTGCTAATTCAGGGTCGGATGTGTATATGAACATTGCTCTAGAACAAGGTAAAAAAGTATGGAAAGGTGATCATTATGAGTTAGGAACACCAGATAATCAAGTTCAATTTGCTAATCCCAATGGTGAACCAAATTTTATTATCTTGGCGCGTGATGGTGATGTTGTTGAAAAACCAGTCGCAACTGACTCAGTTCTATTGCCACCTGCTGCACGAGTAGAACTTCTTGTAGTAGGAGGTCCGTCAACAACAGTTACAGGGACAGGGATAGATCAAAATATATATTATCTTGTTTCCGACCTTGAGACCCACTTGACTGCAAAAGATAAACCGTTTTTTAACAACTTCTTTAAAATAACTCAGTTGTTAGCAACTGTTGAGGTAGGAAATGATACAGTTTGCTACGAAGCAGGTGGAAATAAGTTGGAGTTAGGTGATTTATGCCAGGGCGATGATGACGATGATAAGGATGGTGACGATAATGACAAGACCTTATACAGTTACCTCGAAAACCACTCAGAGTATCAAGACAAGATATTGCCGCCTTCTGAATTGATAATGCCTAATGAAGAAGATAATCTAGAACCTTGTCCAGATAAGTATCATCATTATGCTTATAGAATTGACCCAAACACAGGTAAAAAAATTGTGTATGATGAGGATGTTCCTTACAATGGGAAAGCAAATATTACAGAAAAGCAAAATAAAAGGTGCATAACTTACCCAACAGAGGGTGGCAATGACATTAAACCAATTTATACAGACCCACGCACCAGCAAACGTTACTTCTATTTCAGCCGAGGAGATGGAAAGTTTTTTCTAAAAGGACTTGAAAAAGCAGAAGACAACCCGGTTGATTTCAACAAAATCAAAGAATTATATGATGCAAACCGGATTGATAAAGTTTCCCGGATAGGAGATTTAGAAGAGTGGCACTTGGTCAATGCCACTCTTCTAAATCTCCTATCCGGGAAACTTTATCAACCCGGTTGATTTCAACAAAATCAAAGAATTATATGATGCAAACCGGATTGATAAAGTTTCCCGGATAGGAGATTTAGAAGAGTGGCACTTGGTCAATGCAGACAGTAATGCTCACGTTTTCCACATACACCAGCTTGATTTCGTTGTTACTGAGGTGACGGTCTCTGAAAACCTTAATAGTAAAAAGTATAATAATTATGACGTAGAAAATTGTACACACCTAACAGGGATTCTTCCTGATGGTACAGATGGATACAAATGTACTCTAGAATCCCAAGGATATCGAGATGTAATTAACTTACCTAAAAACAGCATAACTAAAATCCGTATTCCCTTCGTGAATCCCTTTATTACTGGTACATTTGTTTATCACTGCCACATACTAGCACATGAAGATAGAGGCATGATGAATAATATCCAAGTAGTAAATCCAGATGGGTTTGAGATATCAGGTGCTGCACCAACTAAGTAATATCAAACCCGGTAGTATCCGTATAAAAAAGCAGAGAAACCGGGTTTGTATCAAATGCCCTAATATAGAATCCGGTTGAATAGTTATTGTATAGTTGGGAGTAGGGGAGTAGGGGAGTGGGGGAGTAGGGGAGTGGGGGAAATTAAAGGCTTGAAGTAATTATAGAATTATCAACATATACTATATAACCGGATTCTATATAATAGTCTTATATTATCAGCAATTTTTTCCCCCTGTTGCCTGTTGCCTGCGCGCAGCGCTATAATTATCCGGACATGATATAACATTGACTTCCTACAAACCCGGCGAAAATGGTTGTAGATAAACTTGTTTCATCTACAACCTACCACCTATAGCAATAGAAAGATAAGTTATATCATGTTCCCCCTCCGGGGGAGCTACGCTAACGGTTGAATAGTTATGATTAGGATATAGATGGAAGAGATACCTCAAACCCAAGAGAATTGCTTTCCTTACGGAATGCTACGCAAACCTTCCACGCAGTGACCGTCGCAATGACTTTATAGTTAGTGTTTATCCGAACATGATATTAGGACTTTTGCTGAAAATGAATCTTAGACTAGGCAATATTTTTCCTACTGTTGCCTGTTCCCTATTCCCTGCTATTCAACCGCCTCTCAATAGCATTATTAAACCGATCGCTCATTTCCCCTATCTCTAAATTAATCAAAGACACACCCTCATTAACTAAAATTTGCAAACTACTTTCAGCATTACCCACCAGACCAACTTTTTGCCAAAAATTAGTCAAATTTTCCTGGAGATATGACTCCCAAATTTTCTGATTTTCTGGCGCAATAGAAACCAAAATTCGGCAACCACCCTCTCCAAACAAAAACTCATCCCACCGAAAATCAGACTTTTCAGCTAATTCCAAATTAACCTCAGCTCCCAACTTCCCACTAATACAACACTCTGCAAGAGCGATCGCTAAACCACCCTCAGCACAGTCATGAGCAGAATTTACCCAACCTTGACGAATACCATAACGACAAACTCCCTGTACCCGACGCTCCAAATCAAAATCTACCTCACTGGGTTTCCCAGCAACCACACCATAAACAGTTGCCAAATATTCCGAAGCAGCTAAAGACCGCATCCCCAAATTTCCAATTAAATAGATAATATCTCCCTCAACTTGCCAACCTTGCCCACAAATATTAGTCAGGTCGGGAATTAAACCCACCATTCCCACCACTGGAGTCGGATATATCGCCTGGGGATGACCCTCACTATCCAAAGTTTCATTGTACAAAGACACATTCCCACCAGTAACAGGAGTTCCCAACTCCCGACAACCTTCAGCAATACCGCGACAACTCTCCGCAAGTTGCCAATATCCCACTGGTTTTTCCGGACTACCAAAATTGAGATTATCTGTAACTGCCACAGGTTCCGCACCCACACAACTGAGATTCCGAGCAGCTTCCGCTACTACCGCTTTTGCCCCCATATATGGGTCTAGATAAACTAAACGAGAATTGCAATCTACCGTCGCAGCAACACCAGAATTTAATAGTGGGTTGTCCGTGGAAATTTGCGGACGTAACCGAATGACAGCAGCATCACTCCCACCAGGAAGCATAACAGTATTATTCTGCACTTGATGGTCGTATTGCTGATACACCCAATGCTTAGAAGCAATAGTTGGAGTATCTAATAAAGTCAGAAGAATATCATTCCAAGTTTGCCAATTTCCCTGCACTTCAATACCTGCTGCCGTACATGATGGCAAAGATGCCGAATTCCATGACCAAGCATTTTTCGCATATTCCGGTGGTTCGCTCAACAACTCCCGCTCATAAATAGGAGTATTATCTGCCAAAGCAGTAGCAGGTATTTCCGCTGCTATTTTCCCCTCAAATAAAATTCGCACAATAGGTTCTTCAATAACCGTACCTGCAACGACAGCATGAAGTCCCCAACGCTGGAAAATATCAATTAATTCCTGTTCGCGACCTTTCTCAGCAACAAACAACATCCGTTCTTGAGATTCTGAGAGCAAATATTCATAAGGAACCATCCCAGTTTCTCGTACTGGAACTCTGTCAAGGTCAAATTCAATACCCACACCACCATTAGCTGCCATTTCAGAAGTAGAACAGGTAATGCCAGCAGCACCCATATCCTGAGCTGCCACTACTGCTCCTGTTTTGAATGCTTCTAGACAAGCTTCAACTAGACATTTTTCCAAGAATGGGTCGCCTACTTGTACCGCAGGGCGATCGTCAATTGATTTATCGCTGAGTTCGGCACTGGCGAAACTTGCTCCACCCATACCATCTCTACCTGTGGTGGAACCAACATATAAAACTGGGTTGCCAATACCGGATGCACCAGATTTTACAATTTCGGGGGTTTCCATTAAACCCAATGCCATGACATTGACTAAGGGGTTGCCTGTATAAGCAGGGTCAAAGTAAATTTCTCCTCCAACTGTAGGTACTCCGAAACAGTTTCCGTAGTGAGAAATGCCGGAAATTACTCCAGTAAAAATGTGTCTAGTTTTGGCATCTTCTAGGGAACCGAAACGTAGGGAGTTAAGTACAGCGATGGGACGGGCACCCATTGTGAATATGTCTCGGAGAATACCACCGACTCCTGTTGCTGCCCCTTGAAATGGTTCGACAGCGGATGGGTGGTTGTGGGATTCTATTTTGAAAGCGAGTTGGAGTCCGTTGTCTAGGTCTACAACTCCGGCATTTTCTCCTGGTCCAACAAGAATGCGTTTACCTGTGGTGGGAAATTGTTTGAGTAAGGGGCGGGAGTTTTTGTAGCAACAGTGTTCCGACCACATGACCCCGAACATTCCCAGTTCTGCTTTATTGGGATGACGACTAAGGCGGTTGAGAATTTCTTGATATTCTTCTGGTTTGATGCCTTCGGATGCTATTTCTTCTGGGGAAAAGGGAGTTTGTGACATATATTGTTTCTTTTATTTTGTTTGCGTTTTAGGGTTGAAATTGCTCCGAGAGTACCAAGAGCTAGAAAGCTTAAGGTAGAGGTGGGTTCAGAGACCATGATTGGGGTAGCAGAAAAACTAACAGACAATTCACTATCTTCTGGCCCAAGATTTTCAAAACCTGTTATAAATGGTGGCGCAGAAAAAATCTCAAAATAACCCGGAGGCTGTAAAAAAATCAGCAAAAAACATATTAACAAAGTTTCCTTCCGAGGTGAAATACCCAAAACCGCTACTTGTTAACTGCTCATCAGGATTAAGACTAATTATATTGTCAAGTATAAAAGGTTAGTTTCCTGGTACTGAAGTTCCCGTAGGTTGTAAACCAATAATTGTTTCGTCATTTCGCGTACCAGTAATTCCAGTAATTAGGTAAAAACCAAAATCGTCAGGAGTGTCATTAGTAGTCAAATTACCACTCGCCTCTATGCCAGGAGCAGAATAATTCCAGTTCCAAATTAAAGCAGAGGCAGCTTGTATTTTCCCAAAAACCAATGCAGATGTAGCAGTAAGGACTGTGACAGATAGTAGAGTTAGATTTTTCATAAAAAAAAATAAAATAATAACTATTTTAGATTTCCAACTTACTTAAAGATATCCTGCTTCCTGCAATCAGTCAAGTATCCTGCACTTCCCAATCATCTGACGAGTTCGAGAAACCATTCTTGAGCATCTTCTCCTACTAAAGGATAAGTCGCTTTTCCTTGAATCTCAAACCATTTACGCTGAAGTTTAGGGTGGAATTATCATCTATTTTAAGATTATTTAATTAATAACGCATTAATTGAAGCTTTTCTTCAACGTTTAACCCTTCAGATTTACTCATTAACTCATTTAATAATTCTTGAGACATAATTAATAATACCTCCTTACCGAATAATTAATAATTATTAATTATTCAGCTTAAAAGCCGACCATTTCAAGGGGAAAAAAGCGGTCGTTAGCGCAGCTTCCCATAGGGTGGGATGGCGATATATCCTCGCTGGCTAACCATCGAACAAGAGAAGAAATAATATTTCCTGATATTCAATTAAGGACAGTTTTAACCAGAGGTAATTATCAATTATCCATTAATGAAATACAACGTCCCTACCTACTCCCTATTTCAATAACTTTTCTACTAATATTTCAAGATCGGGAAAAACAAGTGTAAAAATATTTCCTTGACTGTAGTTTTTTTGCACTTGATAATCATCTTTTGATGGTTCTTTAAATACGACAAGTTGTTCATTTTCTACATCCACAACCCAATATTCTAAAATGCCAGCACGGGCATAAATAAACCGTTTTTTTTCTAAATCTTTTTCTAAAGTTGTATCAGAAACTTCTATTAACAAATAAATTTCTTCAGGATAAGGATGACGAGAATCATATAAAGATACTGGCATTTTAACAACAGCAATATCTGGTTCTGGTTCTGAACTAGGAAGAGTAACTGGATGTGCTTCGTAGATTTTTGCCAGACCTCGAAACTTTTCTCGCAAATATTCAGCAATAGAATCAGTGATTTTCCGATGCAAAGATTTTTCTGGCGACATTTCAATAATTTCTCCTTCTAATAATTCTACATGGCGATCGCTCAGAATACCCGCAGAAATCATCTGATGATAGTCTTGTATTGACCATTTAGCTAAAGTAATCATGGTGCGTTTATGAATAATTTGAGATTGCTATTTAGTATTTTACCGAATAATTAATAATTAATAATTAAATAATTCTGGTTTAAAGCCTCCCCTTTTAAATCGCTAAACTTGCTTGACTCATCATACTGATAAATATATTTTCCTATCCTAAAATAATAGAAAAATTTATATTAAGTTTCGATAATTATAAGACTTACGCACTTTAACGTATTTCCGTCATTGCGACCCATAGGGAAACAATCTCAAGTCCTAGTTTTTCCTTACCCATGGGTAAGTCCTGATATATATACTAGCTAATAATGAGATAGATAGGGATTTTTTGTGCTATAATTCAAGTAACCAATTACAAAACAAAGTGATGGCTAAAATTAGCATAAACTAAACTAAACTGATAATTTAAACATAGATAAATCTTTAACCTATCAATTATCAAAATTTTTATTAATAGATAAATACTTCTAGGAAATTTTTCCATTTCCCAGTCATGTCAACCACCAAAATGCCATTAAATTTCACAGAATTACCCCTACGTCTGCTGAGTGTAGAAGAATATCAGCGCATGGCAGAAGTAGGAATTTTGCACCAGGATGAACAGGTAGAATTAATCGCAGGACAAGTTATTCGCAAGATGTCACCTCAAGGAAGTTCCCACGCTGCAGCTATTCGACGAGCAGACCGCTTGTTTAGTCAATCTTTAGGAAAAAGGGTTTCGGTGCAGAAACAACTTCCGGTGATACTGAATAATTTTTCTCAACCTGAACCAGATATTGCAGTAGTGAAAGTAGACCCTCTTGATTATGATGACTCTCATCCTACAGCAGAAGATGTGTATTTGATCGTGGAGATTGCTGATAGTACTCTCAAAAGTGACTTGGAGCTTAAAGGAAAAGAGTATGCAAAGTCTGGAATAGAGGATTATTGGGTGTTGGATGTGAATCATCGTCAGTTGTATGTGTATCGACAACCTACTGAAGATGGATATCAACAGGAAATGATTTTAGGGGAAGATGATGCGATCGCTCCTAGAGAATTTATTGATTGTGTGATTTTGGTTGGGGAGTTGTTGCGACCTATGGTAACAATTAATAATTAATAATTAATAGTTAATAATTAATTATTAGACATCTCCAGAAAATAAACTTACCCTTTATTTAACATAAGCTAGAGTTGTAAAAGTAAGTCCCCTAAATCATTTTTCGTAACTTTTTCCTAAAAATCTATTCCCTTTTGCCTGCTATGTGCAAAAAGTCTATATCTTTTTCGGAAATGTCTATTACCTCTGCTTAATTCCTTTTTGAAAATACCATGAATCAACTATTACCTTTAGATTTTTCTAACCAAGACTTACGACATCGTGATTTTCAAGGGCAAGACCTGACAGGAGCTAATTTTAGCGGTTCTGACTTGAGAGGTTGTAATTTTCAGGATGCTATCCTAGCAGAGGCAAATTTTCGAGGTGCAAGAATTGGACAATGTAGGAGCAAAATTAGGACTTTGATCGCTCGTTGTGCTGGAGCGGCGATCGCTGTTACTATTGCGAGTGCTTTTGCTAGTTTTGTTGCTGGTGAAATGGCAGGGGTTGCTGCTTTAATTGGAACTGGGGTTGTGGCGGTTGCCATTACTAATGCTGAGAATGAGATTATTGCTGCGGTTTTAACAGGTACTTCAGCTGTTATTGGTTCGAGTGGTATTATCTCTTTTTTTGCTGGAAATATACTTAAGGCATTGTTATTATTTTTGGGTTCTGGAATAGTTTTTGGATTGGCGATAATTTTGTTTTTTCAAGTTGTTATCAACTTGGAGAAGTTATCAAAAACATCTTTTGAGGATGCCAATTTAACTCATGCTATTTTTGATGAGGCAATTATTGAAGATTCTAATTTGTTCGAGTTTGTTAGTAACTAGAAAAATAGTGAGAAAATCAAAAACTTAAAATTAATAGACATCTGGTATAAATTACAGATGTAGAGAATTTTTTTTGCCTTTTTTCAGAAATTTTCTTCCCTGTTGCATATTGCCTAATTATGCAAAAAGTCTATTATTTTTCGGAGATGTCTAATACCAATTTGATCAATGTTTGCTATAAATAATATCATGTCCGCACTTTATTGTTTGTGTAAAACCAAGGGTGAATATCTACAGGAAATTTAGGTTTTTTCAAGCTTTTAAGCCTTCTTCCCTCTTCCTTCTTCCTTCTTCCTTCTTCCTTACCTTCACACTTACAATACCAATGCTACCGGACATGATATAACTAGGTTATTTATTAGGACTCAGTGGTAGGGATAAACCGCTATTTGCCCCTACAGGAGTCAGAATGAATTGCTTAGATTCTATTTTTTTAGGTCGTAAATTATCTTTTTAGTCAAAGGGACATCTCCTAAACCTGTCTTTTCATCACACTTATTATTCGTAACATTCTTTTTTGAAATTGCTATAATAATTAATAATTACCTCTTTTTCCAAAGAGTTGCCTGTTCCCTGCTATAAATTAATATAGCACTAGACAAAAAGGTTAGGACTTCCTTAATAAGCTGAAACAATGAAATATTAAGAATCAGCCTTTTGCGATAAAGTTCCACATCCCAAATAACCATGAGCAACAGTATATTAGACGATCGCTTTTTTACCAGACCCACCGATGGTCAAATTTTCTCATTTCCCATATTAATAGTGGGTGGTTCCACTGCAGCATATTCAGCTACCCTGGGTGCATTAAAAGCGGGTGCTAATGTTTGCCTCGTGCAACCAAAACAAATATTAGGCGGACAATTTACTACCCAAGCATTACCTGCTTCCGATGACCCTCAACTAGACAAAAAATTTAATCCAGGGGAAATATATGAAGATAAAGTAGACCGAGACAAATATGCCTTTTCCAAGACTCAATGGCAGTTCCGCGAACGTAGTCGGGAACTCCAACCAGTTAATGGTAAGAAAATTGATAATCCTGGTGGGGGTTGGGTAAGTAATTTTGCCACGACAACTGTAGTTATGGCACAAGCACTTAACGAAGCGATCGAAGATTTTCTCAGCAATGGCAAATTAACCCTCATTCCTTTTGCCGAACCTGTAGAAATTTTGTTTAGTGAATCTCCCAATGAACGGCGACAGGTAACGGGTGTTGTATTTCAGGATGTGCAGAATAATCAACGCTTCACCGTCAATGCTCAAATTACCATTGAGGCGACAGACTTGGGAGACTTACTAGAATTAGGAAATATTGAGTCGCGAGTCGGACAAGAATCACAAAACGACACGGGTGAAGCACTTCTTCCCCAACAACCTTTTCCCGAATGTCAACAGTCAATCACTTTTTGTGCTGCTGTGGAAAAAACTGCTGAGGGAGCAGGTGTTCCCATCGGTAAACCAGAAGGTTATGGGGTGAAACCTTGGTTGCAAACGGATAAATTTACCAGCACTTTTCAAGGACGAACATTTTTTGAGCGGTTTGCAATTTTTACTTATCGACGAATAAAACGTCTCAAGGATGGGTATATCCCAACTACGAGTAATGGTGATGTGACCATCCTGAATTATGAGTCCAATGATTATAAAGTGGGTCTGTTGACTGGGGTGAGTCGGAGCGATCGTCAAAAACATATTCAGCAAGCACGGGAATATACTCAAGCTTATATTTATTACCTCCAGTCGCAAACATTAAAAACCAACAATTGGATATTAATAGGTAAGGTAGGGGAGTTAAAACCACGGGGAGACTTGACTTGGACTAATGATGGTATTGCTCTGGAACCCTATATCCGCGAAGCAAGAAGAGGGATAGCATTAACAACTATTGTTTACCGAGATACTGCCCAACAATATTATGGCGAGCAAGCACGGGGACGATGTTTTGACGATAGCGTTGGTATCGGTCATTATGCTTTGTTTGATATTCATCCCACTGATAACCCTAACCACCTTATTTTCAACAGTAAAGATGAGATGAAATGTTTGCCTTTTACTATTGCGTTAAAAGCAATGGTGCCGTTCGATACGGATAACCTGATTCTGTCGGCGAAAAGTATTGGCACGACTCATTTGACTAATTCTGTATATCGGATGCACGCCGTTGAATGGGCGATCGGTGAAGCAGGCGGTCATTTAGCTGCTTTTGCTCTAAATGAGGGGGTGGATGTTCGTACTATTGCTACAAATAAACGACTGATTTATAAATTTCAGGGTTTATTAACTCGTAATCAAATTCCCCTATTTTGGTATAACGATATTGCCCATGATGACCCAGACTTTGAGGCGATACAAATTCTCGCTGTGGCAGGTATTGTACGGACTGAGAATTACAATCATTTATATTTTCTACCAGAGGGAACAGTCAACCGAGCAGTTGTTTCAGTGGCAGTGGTAAATGTGATGGGTTTTGAAATGCTTAATCCTGAGTTTCCCACTTTTCTCGATGTACCGAAGGAGCATTTTGCCTATCGTGCCATTGAAACTATGGCAGCAAAGGGTATTGTTTCGGGGGTGGGTAATGGATATTTTGCCCCAAATTTACAATGTACGCGGGAGCAGTTAGCGTTTATTGTTGGTAAAAGTGGAGATTTTGATGTGTTTCAGTTATTTGGTACTTCTGGTACACCTTTGGATGCTCAACCTTTGAAACGACGGGAGTTATCTCGGATTTTGTATATGGTATTGCGATCGCAATATGGCATTGATTAAATATTTTTGTAGTTAGTAATATAAGAGCTGATTCATAAAGAGAATCTAAAGAAAGTTAATCCCAGTCAAATTAGGTGTGATTGTTGAGTATAGTTGAGCCATATTGTAACCAATGAGTCTAATACCTGCGATAGCGTACCCTTAACCGGAGGTGATCGCTAACCCTAAACGTCAACCATACCCAAGGGACCTGAGTGATTCGTATGGGGGAGATACTCAAGGCTCTACTACCTAAACCTAAAGGGTTTGGTCATCCTGTTCAAGTGGATTTCCGAGAAATTCGTATGGGGTATATTTTATGTACAAAGAACTGGATTCCAATGGGAAATGATGCCCCATGACTTACCACCCTACACAACTGTATACAGATACTTCCACCAAATGGCAGCATCGTGGTTTCTGGCCACTTCTTCACGATCAAGTTCGCCAAAAATTAAGAACACAACTAGACAGGGATCAAGACTCCACCGTTGCGAACGCTGATTCCTATGGCAGTCAAAACAACAGAAAAAAGGGAGCTGTCTACGGCGCGCGATGGTGGTAAGAAAGTTAAAGGCCGTAAGCGCCTTATGGTGGTAGATTCGATTCGGATTATTATAGCGCTGTGCGCAGGCAACAGCTCCGGAAGGGGGAATAAATTGCCTATAATATAAGATTTTAGCTATTGGACATCTCCTGCAATTTGTAAATACACCAGCGCTCATTGCTATAATTGGAGTTCTGGTGAGTGAGGCAAATGCCTCAGAACGTTTAGGAGCAGTAGTTGTACTCAATGAGGCAAAGGACAAACTATCGAAAGAGCGAGGTGGTCAGGGTAGATCAGGGTTATTCTGGTAAAAACTTTGCCCATGCTGTTAGGCAGGTTTGTGGCGATGGCGTCGCTATTGGAAGTGATCAAACGAACCTCAGAGAGTTTTGAGCAATTGCCGTGCGCGATGGATTGTTGAAGGCAATGCATGGGTGGCTAAATAGATTTAGGCGCGCTATGTAAGGATTATGAAGTCTATTCAGATGTAAGTGAAGCAATGATTTATGGCTGATTAATCCCACTCATGGTCAAGGGACTAGCTAATTTAAGATTTACTTTATGAATCAGCTCTTAGCCAAGAAAATCACTACTTGTAGGACATTACCTGATTTTTTTCTGGAGAGCGATCGCACACTATAAACAAGCGATCGCTTTTTTCATATACCTATATCAAACAATTGTCAACCCCTAATTTACACAAATTAACTAAAAAATTAAGAATACTTAAATAAAACAAAATTTTATTGCTTTACTGACAAACTGAGTTCCTAGTTGATGGGATAACCTGAAAAAATATTGTTCAAAAAGTCCCGTTAAATGAATAAAGACATCAAAATTTGAGACAATCAAAGTAACAAATCTATAACAGTTAACAAAAAACGGAGAAAATTAGATGAAATTAGCCTACTGGATGTATGCAGGTCCCGCTCACATTGGCACATTGCGCGTTGCCAGCTCTTTCAAAAACGTTCACGCCATAATGCACGCTCCCCTCGGTGACGATTATTTCAATGTCATGCGCTCTATGTTAGAAAGAGAACGTAATTATACACCAGTCACCACCAGTGTAGTTGACCGTAATGTATTGGCGCGGGGTTCTCAAGAAAAAGTGGTAGATAATATCATCCGTAAAGACAATGAAGAAGCTCCTGATTTAATTGTTCTTACTCCTACCTGTACTTCCAGCATTTTGCAAGAAGACCTAGAAAATTTTGTCGAACGCGCTCAAATAGATGCCAAAGGTGATGTAATGCTGGCAGATGTTAACCATTACCGCGTTAACGAACTCCAAGCAGCGGATAGCACTTTGCAGCAAATCGTTAAATATTATATTGAGAAGGCGAAAAAGAAAGGGGAACTTCCAGAAGGGAAAACTGAAAAACCTTCTGTTAATATTATTGGCGTTTCTACCCTGGGTTTTCACAACCAACATGACTGCACCGAGTTAAAACGCTTAATGGCAGATTTAGGTATCGAAGTTAATGAAGTCATTCCCGAAAGTGCTTCTGTTCACAATTTAAAAAATCTACCTCGCGCTTGGTTTAATCTCACACCCTATCGCGAATTGGGGATAATGGCAGCTAAATATTTAGAGTCAGAGTTTGGAACTCCTTATATTGACATTACTCCTATGGGTGTGGTGGAAACTGCTCGTTGTATTCGTAAAATTCAGCAGGTGGTTAATGCTCAAGGTGCCAATGTTGACTATGAGGAATTTATTGATAATCAAACTTTGCACGTTTCTCAAGCAGCTTGGTTTTCTCGTTCCATTGACTGTCAAAATTTAACTGGTAAAAAAGTTGTGGTATTTGGGGATAATACTCATGCTGCTGCTCTGACAAAAATTTTGGCGCGGGAAATGGGTATTCATGTAGTTTGGGCAGGTACTTATTGTAAATATGATGCTGACTGGTTCCGGGAACAGGTGAGTGAATATTGCGATGAAGTTTTAATTAGTGAGGATAATGGAGAGATTGGGGATGCGATCGCTCGTGTGGAACCTGCCGCGATTTTTGGTACACAAATGGAGCGTCATGTTGGTAAGCGGTTGAATATTCCTTGTGGTGTAATTGCTGCACCAATTCATATTCAGAATTTTCCCATTGGTTATAAACCGTTTATGGGTTATGAGGGAACTAATCAAATTGCGGATTTGGTTTACAACTCCTTTACTTTGGGAATGGAAGACCACCTGTTAGAAATATTTGGTGGGCATGATACTAAGGAGGTTATTACTAAGAGTATTTCTGCTGATTCTGATTTGAATTGGACGAAAGAAGCAAAAGCAGAGTTGAATAAGGTGCCTGGTTTTGTTCGGGGTAAGGTGAAGCGAAATACAGAAAAGTTTGCGAGAGAACGTGGTATTGGGGAGATTTCTTTAGAAGTTATGTATGCTGCCAAAGAAGCTGTTGGTGCGTAGTTAATTGTTAATTTTAGTGGGGTGGGTTTTCCATCCCAGTCTATGTGTTTTATCATTTTCTTTGTGGGTTTAATACCCCACCGTCTACAGGGTGTTCAAAATTACTTGGGGTTAGAATCCCCATGTAATTTTCCTCCTGTCTCCTGTCTCCTGTCTCCTGTCTCCTTCTTCAAAAATTTTGTTTAGCAATAATTATGCTTTCTCTTTTTCTTCTTTAGGCTTTCCGTAAAGGTGTAGTGTCACTTTTCCCGTTACCTTTACTTGTTCATTAGTTAGCTGTTCTTCAATCTCTTCTGTTATCCAATTCACGAATTGTTTATAAGAGTTTTTCCTAAACTTCCAGCCTTTTTCACTATTTGTTTTACTATTAAAGTTTTGATTATTAGGTATTAAATTTAGAATTTGCTCTGAAAATTGGTTTTCTTTTGGATACTCTTCAATCCATTCAAAAGGAGGATAACGCATATTATCTATCAATAATTCATAAGCCGTCTTTAAATATTCAAAAGAATCTATAGATGATTCATTACTGCTATTTTCAATTTTCATCTTTTCATAAGTTTCTTTGGAGCAAAGTAGAGATTTATCTATCTTCAGTTCGTCGTATTTATTAATTGCATTGTAAAAATTCATCAAAAATTTAGCACCATCTATACCAACTAACTTAATTATTCCTGTACTACTAGACAGTGAAGTTAGATTAGTATCAAAATGTTCTACATTATCTGTGATTGATTTTTGGAGAGTAGCAGAAAATCTCTTAATTCCTATGATTGGAGAGGTGATACTTTCTGCTAATATTCTATACAAAACTAATGAATTTTTACTGGGAGGAATACTTCCTAAAACTAAGCCTAAACCATCTATGATTACAGCAATTATTAAAGAAGCAACAGCGATCGCTTCTCTTTCTTGGTAAACCTTAACAAAAGGAATTAAAAAAGCTTCAGAATTTTCATAATCAGAAAATTGTGGCTGTGATACTTTATAAGTTTCAGGAATAGCACTCCATGCTTCTAAGTTTATATCGTAGATTTCTTTTGGTTTTAATTTTTGTTCTTGAATTTCTTGTGCAGAGAGAGCGAGTAGATTGTTAATTCTATTATCCTGTGCAATGTTTTTAATTTCATTAATTTCATCTTGTACTTTTTCCTTTTCAAACGTCAATTTTTGACATTCTGCTCCACAACCAGGAGGATTTCCTCTAATGCCATTTATTTCATCCTGTATTCGCCTTTCCAATTCAGATTTTTGCGCTTCTAACCTTGGAAGTTTATCTGTAAAATTACTTTTAACTTTTCTCACTAAACTATTATGAGCTTGTATTTTTTTAGGAGAGTTTTTTGTTAGTTCGCCACCTAAAGTTTCATCATAAATAAAAAATAAATTGCAGTAGATACTCACTATAGTCAAAACTAGAATTGAAAACCACCTTCTTTTAGGACCTCCATTTCCTGCTTTGAAAATTAAAAGTAATATGAGTAAAAATTGAAAAGTTCCACCAAGAAAACCAGAGAGTATTTTACTGGACTTTGAGAAAACGATCGTAGCTACTCTTACAGTCGTATAGCCACTAACTAACTGTAATATTACTAGGCATACAGTAAGGGAGTTTGTGCTTTTTATTCTAGCTATAAAATCCCATGTAAGATGTTTTTTCAGTGTGAGAAAAAAGTCTCTTGATAGATTTATTTCTTCTAACTTCTGTTGGTTATTTGAACTATCACCATTTGGAGATTCTTCCTGTTGAGTTAGACTTGGACTTTGGACAAAAAGAAAAAGTGGTTAGCGTAAGTATTACACTAACTAATCGGTGATTGTATTAGAAATCAAATCTGGAATTATCTTCGTTTCTCACATTATTTATCATCCTGAAGATCATAGGATGGGTCTGGTTCAATTTCTCCACCAAAACAAATATCTAAATAACTTTCTTGAAGGGAATGAACAACTCTCTCCAACTCATCAATAAGATTCCTTCGAGTCATTTTTTCAACTGCATCAATATGAGCTTCACTTCCCCCTTTTCCTAAATACTTATATTTAGTTTTTTTCTGACTATCAGTAGCCATAGGAAAAATCGGTGAAGTAGATTGTAATTTATAATAATAGTACAGTTTCTGATTTCTATTGACTTGATAACGAATGATATGACAATCACGAGGAATCACCTCTCCTTCTCGTTCAATTTTCTTAATTTTCTGCTTCATCTTACGGATTAAACTCTGAATTTGTTTCCCTCTAATGGCTGCTGATTGAGTGGTGTGCTTGGATATTGGTGTAGACATAAGACTGAATAGTTAAGAAAGCATCTAGGTTAGCGTAAAATATACACTAATATTCAGAGGTGTATTATTCACAACCATGAAAAATCAAGAAAACAGTCAGTCCATCAAGGAGTTCTTATACTGGAGGGAAAACTTATATCATGGAGTTAATGCTAGAAAAGAAACTGTCACAGAATTAGTAGATGCCCTCTCATCAAACCAAATCGCAAGTTCGGTAGTAGAATTGTCTGAACATCCTTTATTTCGACGAGATTATAACAGTTTATATAAAGGAATTCAAGAATTTTTACCCGCTCAAAATGATCATAATTACTCACAACAAGTTAATTACTTATTAGAGGCTGCATCTCAAACAATTCCTACTCCAGTTTCCCGACATTTTCATTTATTTGGAATTGATACAACTCCTTGTCCCCGTCCTTTTTCAGCTACATTAGCAGACAAAACCTTTATCCATTATCCTAATCCAATTAAAGGAAATAAACCCATTAGTATTGGCCATTCATATTCAGTTATATGTGCTTTACCAGAGGGAATAGCAACAGGTAATGTACCTTGGGCTGTTCCCTTATTAGGAGAAAGGGTTCCCTCGTCAGAAAAGGCTACTAACATTGGTAATAAACAACTGGAAAAAATCTTTAACACTGGTTCTTTCTCTGGAGATAAGTTATCAGTTTTAGTGGCTGATAGTTTCTACAGTCAAAGAGATTTTATTGGAGAACAAGTGAAGCAAAATAACTTAGTTACTGTGACCAGAATCAGAAGTAATCGAGTTTTTTACCGTCAATTTATCAGCAAAAAAAAACAAAAAATTACTTCAGGACATCCTCGTTGGTATGGAGATAAGTTTGACCTGAAAGATGAGAATACTTGGCATAAACCTACTGGGATTAGTCAATGCATTTTTACTACTAAAAAAGGTCGTCAACTGACAGTAACAATTTCGGGTTGGAAACAGATGTTAATGAAAGGAACTCAGAACTATAAAATGAATCGTTATCCTTTTACTTTACTACAAATTAATATTACTGATGAAGTAGGTAATCAGATTGGGAAACCGATGTGGTTAATTGTTATTGGTTCTCGACGTCAAGAGTTGAGTTTAATTGATTGCTATGAGTCTGATCGACAGCGTTATGACATGGAACATTTGTTTCGATTTGGTAAACAAAAATTGTTGATGACTGCTTATTCAACTCCGGATGTCCAACATGAAGAAAATTGGTTTAAATTAACACTCATTGCTTATGTTAATTTATGGACTGCAAGGAATTTAGCTGTTGTTTTACCCCATCATTGGGAACAGTATTTGAAGAATAAGAAATCAGTTAAAATTACTCCCAGTTTAGTTCAAAGAGACTTTTATAGAATAATTTCAACTTTGGGAACAATGGCTCGATCTCCCAAACGTCGAGGTTATTCTTCTGGACGGATTAAAGGATATAAAACAACACCACGAACTCGTCATCAAGTTATCACAAAAGGGCAAAAAAAATCTCGAAAACAACGAAAAGTTTCTTAGGAACTGGCGACAACTCTTAATTATTGCCTTTTTTCAGTGATTAAATTCACTGGAGATAGAGCGGTATTATCCTGTTTGATTAGCGTAATAATTACGCTAACTGTTAGTTACTTTTTGTCCAAAGTCCAATTAGACTCTTTGTATTATTTATAATATCAACATTTTGAGCTTCTTCATTAAGGGCTGAACTCTGACCATGTTGAGTAGACATAACTGCTTGATTAGGTAACAACTACAAGGCATCATAAACTATAAGATCAAATCAAAATGTGACATAAAAATTAATCTTTGGTAATTTTAATCACAAGAATTAATTTCGTTATTAGATAACAAAATACTGATTAAATCTCTCCGTTTTTTTACTTACAATATAGTTAAGTTTAAATGAGTGATTATATAAATTTACAGATATTTAAAAAGTTAATTTTACAGGGGTTTCCTTTGCTATGAGGTACAGTCCAATCTTCTTAGTTTTTTATATCATGTTCCCCTCCGGGGGAGCTACGCTAACGGATAATCAGTGATAAAAAACCTTTTCCCTTCTAACCTTTTCTTTCCTTCTGCCTTATCTCCTCCAAAGTGTAAGTATTCAACCGAACATGATATTACTTCTGACTTAAAATAAGGTGTACCTCATTACATCGGAAAGTGCTGTATGTTAGTAAAGGGAATTAAAAAAGGAAAAACTATCGAGTTATTAGAGGAAGTAAATTTACCCGATAACCAAGAAATTTTAATAGAAATTAAAGAGGTTAATGATTTTTGTTCAGCCTATCAAAAATTTAGGGCAAAAATAGAACAAAAAGGAATTACTTTTGATGATAATACTTTTGAGAACTTACGAGATAAGTCACCAGGGAGAGAGGTTGATTTATGAGTTTAAACTATTTGCTAGATACTAATATAATTTCTGAATCTATACGTCCTTCTTCGTTGACCTGAAATGATTGAGAATTTGAAAGCCTTGTGAAGTCAAGCCTAGAGACAAAAAATGACCCTAAATACTTGCTGGAAGTAAAGAGAGTTGGAGAGCGATCGCTAAATAGATGTTCAATTTTCTGAGTTAATAGTCTGTATAATTAGCGATTTCTAGACAGCAAAAAATAGAACAGTACCAAGACACTGCTATTGAAATTCTCTGTTTCCAAGTTAACTATCCAGTTAACTGGTTTTATTCTTTCCTTTCTTTTTAGATTTTTTCTTCTTACTTTTTGCCCCCTTAGTTTTTGCACGCTGCTGAACTACTTCCGGTGGCGGACCATAATCTCCATTAACAAAATATTTTCGTTCTACTATATGTTCTGGATCTACTTCAATCCACAGACGAGCTCCCCCAGCTTGACTTTTGTTCGGGTTATGAGGCTGATAAACAATTTGGCAAGGTCCGTTAATTTTAAGGGCATGGCAATAATTCTTTTTATCTCCCACTTTCACTGCAACGGCTGGATGAGAAGTTCCATTGTCTCGGTTATAGTCAATAGTCTTTCGCAGAACATGAACAATAGTCTTAGCTTTGCGTTGAAGTTTATTCCAACTACCTTCAGGACCACGACAACCTGGTGTAATCTCTGGCATTCCGCGATGGTTGAGAGGAATTTGCCAAAATCTTTTGACTTTTCGAGCGCCGATAACACGACCTTTATTGAGTAAAAACCTCAATCTACCTGTTGAAATATTTAGTAGAAAAGCTGCTTGTGTAGTACTAACTAATGAGACAGTCATAACTATAACGTTAGGGTTTTAGGTTCTATATGAAAATTATAGAATACTTAGATAAAGTAATCTTGAATTTAGCAGAAAAGTCAATGGTTGGCAAGATAAAGAGAAAAATTATTTGATCTTTCTCTATAATGAAACAGAGACAAAGTGGATTTTTTGATTGCTCTGTAATCTATATTTATCAATAGTATTTCATCAATTTTAACTATAAGTTAAATTAAATAAAGTACCTGTTTTGGCCTGAATATAAGGTAGGCGAAATACTGATAAATTTACTTGCAAAAGCCGACCGCATCTGCCAACTTGGCTCTTCTCGAAACTCGTAAAAATTTTGGTCGCTTATAGATTTAGCTAATTTATAATTAACAAAAATCCCT
>NZ_RCBY01000379.1 GCF_003838195.1 Okeania hirsuta | reverse complement strand
TGCATTAACCAAGCAGATCGTTGCCATGAAAAAGCGCTTCGTAAAGTACAAGGATTATGCAAAAGCAGACTGGGAGGAAGTATTGCTCAAAAAAGAACGAGAAGGTGCTTTGCAACTGAGCGCGGAAAAGCTGGCCTCCGTGATGCTAGTCAGAGAAAATAAGGGCGAGATGTGGATGGAGGAGTTGCCCCTACAGGCGCAATACCGCTCCCATCAAAGGAATAATCGCTCATGACCTTGATGGGGACGGCTGGAGGAGGTGATGTTAACAGGGAATGACTTCAACAAAGAAGTCGGAATGGTCCTGATGCGGGTTTGCAAGGCCTGGTACTGAGTAGGGGTAAAGAAGGGGCTTATGGAGCTGTCGATGCCCAAAGGGCAGGTTTGAGTCTAAGGGGAGATATTCGGCAATGGTCCGCGTATTTACGGAAGATGGGCCTGCTTTTTTAGCGAGTGAAAACCGGGGCCTTTACACCTCTTTCGATCATCACATATCGATAAAGGAGCGCTTATTTTCGAAGCATTACCTTTGGATAGTCGAGCGATTCAGTACTTCGAGGATGGTAGAAAAAAGGCCCTGCTTTTTACCTATGGCTCTGGGTATCTTGGACAGTCTTCTCGTAAAATTATCATCCCAAAGGACGTTATGCATATGGAAGTGTTTGATTCCTCCGGGAAAGGAAGGCTAATCAAATATAAGGAATAGCATAAAGCTCCGGACCTGCCTTTTTGATGCAGACCCGGAGCTAATCTTGCTGTAGCTAAACATTCATCGGAACTTCCATCAACAGTACCTTGGCATCACTGCTCGCTTTTACGTACAATTTTGTCCGTATTCCAGACCCCAAATCCGTCTCGCTTGTTTAAAGCCTGTCCTTCAATGCTTACATCTCCTTCCAGGACGAAGGCATAAACTCCATTGCCTGCCTTATTAATCGTGTAAGTGTCGCTTGCTCCCGCTTCAAATTTCCCGAGTGGAACCAGGCATCCTGGTGAATCCATACGCCCTGATCATCCGCATGGGGCGACAGAATTGGTAGAATTCATTCTGTTTTTCCACTTCCTTGATAGAAAGCTGGTCGTAGCGCGGTTGCACATTCTTTTGGTTCGGGAAGAGCCAGATTTGCAGGAATTTCACGGCTCTATCATGGTTTTTATTGTATTCACTGTGGAATACGCCCGTACCAGCACTCATTACCTGGATGTCTCCTTCCTGAATTACCGCTTTGGTTCCCATACTGTCCTGGTGCTCGAGGTCTCCTTCCAAAGGGATGGAAATGATTTCCATGTTGTCGTGGGGGTGCGTACCAAAGCCTTTCCCTTCGGAAAACAACGTCATCATTCAGCACCCGAAGGACGCAAAATGCATGCGCTCCGGTATTGTAGTAATTGGCGAAGCTAAAGCTGTGATGGCTGTTCAACCAACCGTGATTAGCATGTCCGCGACTTTCTGCTTTGTGCAATACAGTGTTCATTGTTCTTTCCTCCTTATTTGGTAAATGATTGAAACCTATTTGTTCTCGTAATTTGTCGTAAGTAGATTTCTTTTCTTCCTTTTTTGAGCTATCCAATAAGTTTGAACCTATTGATGCTGCGGCTCCTGTGAGTAGGCTTTTTTGTGAGAAATTCTTTACGATCCATAATCCTGTTTTTTTTAGGGTGTTTCCAACTTTTCCTTAGACAATAGTTCGGCAAGATTAAGCGGCAATATTACCATATCTAGTGAATCTATTGATGATGGGGATTATTTTTTCCTCATTTGGGTTTAGCTCAAAGTGTAGAAAAAGAAATTGAGCATCATATGATTGTGAAAGTGGTTTTTCCAGTTAGCCATAGAAAACCTACTGGGTTTTCCCTTAGGATATGCAATAGCTTTGCTACTCCAACAGCAGAGAAGGCCAAATTTGACATGCATATGTTATTTTTTCTTCACTTCTGGCTTGACAATGCTCGAGCCCAGTAAATTGTATGGCATCTCGGATTAGGAATTCGATTTGAAATCGTTCTTTAAACATTTCAAATACCTGTATGGGATCGAGTTCAAGATCGGTAGAACAATAGACCGCCATAAGGCTTTGCCTTTCCCTCTCTATGTTTCCATCGGGCTAAAACCACTAATAAGGTCTGTTTTAGGCGTTCTGCATAAGCCTTAAAGGCATAGAGTTCGACCTCTGGATTATCGCATACTTTTTCAACCTTATCCGGATCCAAGTGGTTGGAGTTTTACTTTCCCATCATATTTTCTGGGTCTGCCTCTTTTAACACCCGGCTCTAGCTGATATAAATATTGAAGAGCGGCATCTCTTCTTAGCATAGTTACCACATGCAATTGGGTCTGCTCTCTAACAGCGTTAAAGTATTTTTTCTTGGCAAAAAACCCATCTAAGACCAAGTATTTAGCCATTTGATCAGTTTATCTTTCCGATCGACTATGATCTTTGCATAATGATCAATCAAGCTTTTATCTTCTGCTTTTAAGTCTTTGGGAGCCCGGCTTTGAATCACCTCCAGGGGAAAGGCGGTTTTGCGTTTTCTATCGATCAGAGCTAGAACCCCTAGTTCCAAACCAGGCAAACGCTTGCTGGCTACTCCATTATAAAAACGATCTACATGGGCCGTCTTTTTCCACTTTTTCGCACATAGGTCTGATCAAAGGCCAGTACACAATCGGTAGCTCCACTGGCTTGAAAAAGCTTGTGATTAAAATCGAGAAAATCAAAAAAAGCGAGCAAAATGATATCGGTAACACTACGTTCACAATAGCTCCCATAACGGGCCATGTTGAGAAAGGTGTTAGCGACAGCGCATCGACATAAATAGCAGCAATAGCTGCTCGATAAATTGCTTGCTGGACTTGTTTAGTTGGTCCATCTTATGTAGTATCACTTTTATGAGAGCCTGGCTCTCTGAAAAAGCATCTTGAGGTAGTTTCACAATCTAACTTCGATGCTTTTCTTTTTTCGCAAGGAGTATTTCTTGCCGAAGTATTATTAGATGAAAAGTTTGCAAAAATCAAGCTGCTGCAAACCGCGCCAACGCACGCCCGACCCCCTCACCCAATGCAGCAGCAATGCCTCGTCGCGCAATTTATTTTGCTTGATTGTTTTACAAAGTTCTTCTATTCATTCTCAGAAGAATATGAGAATGCGTGAAAGACTTATGAAAATCCGACCTTAGGCCTGTTTGCGGAATTGGGAGGGGGAAATACCTGTACACTTTTTGAAAGAATGCACTGAAATTGGCGGGTTCGGAGAAGCCGAGTTCGAAGCCAATTTCTTTATTGGAAAGCTCTGAGAAATAGAGCATCCGTTTGGCGGCCGTAGTTATGCGGGATTGGATGTATTCTTTGGCTGTTTTGCCGATGAGAGATTTGATGCTACGGTTAAGGTAGTCGGGGCTGATGTGTAAAGCCTCTGCATATTGAGAAGAACTGGCATGCCATTCCTTGTACTTTTCTTCAACCAGATTCTTTAAAGCCTCGCAAGATGGAGTTTCCGGCTTCCAGGCTCTGGGTATTGTCAAAAGGCAGGCTGCAGAGGTTGTTGCAGTTGATGAGGAAGAGTTCGACTAATGCTGCGATGGCTTTCTCCTTAAATTTGTCCTGTCCGTGATAATAAGCGAAAATCTCCTGGCAATAGTTCTTCAGCTTTTTGAGTTGACTTTCATCCACCATCAAAGGAGGACTTTCCCCATAATCCCGGAAAAGATTGAGGTCATCGATGAAGCGTAAGGGAATGTTGTTTTCCCCTAAAAAATCAGCAGAGAAAGACCATGGCAAAACCCCGAGGCCGATCCGCTTTCTATGATTGATGGACCTGTCCCGGCCCAATAAAGTAGACCTGTCGTTCCCCCAATGTATATTCTTTAAAATCGATGATGTGCTGGCCCTTAGCCTCTGCCGCAAAGGATGATGGTATAAAAATCATGGCGATGAGGGGCGTCTGCTTTCCCTGCATGCTTATCGTAAATATCCTCTGTGCGGGATATTCCAAAGCTCTTGAGCGGATCACCCTATTAACGTTTTGGTATGTTTTGATGGAAGACATGGAGACGTATTCTCGTGTTCGGGTATTCTCGTGTTCGGGTTATTTTTTTAGAAAGTTACGCAAGAGCCCATGCACCCGAACACTCGCACACTTAATTTCTCACCACTTTCTTTGAAAAGACTTCTCCTTTCTTATTGCTTAAATGGATAAAATAAATGCCAGGTGCAAAATCCATGGTATTGAGTTGTTGCGTTCCATTTTTAACTGAAAAAGTCTTCAGGAGTTTTCCTCTGAGGTCAAATATTTTTCCTGTGAAAGGCTGATTGTATTCCCTAGCCTCGATCTGCATAAAATCCTCCATGGGATTGGGAAAGATACGAAAAGCATCCTCGGGCAGTTTGTTGATAGAGGTAGTTCCAAAGGGAGGTGCTAATGGAGCAAGAGCTTGTCCTCCTCCGCCAATGTTACTGGGATCATTATTATCGACTACGTGCAGATGGGTGAAAATCTTTCTCATGTCGCGCGTCCAGGGAGTATTCAAATTGGATTCGATGAAAGGAAAGCCCCAGGCATTTTCAAACTCCTCTATGACACGACCCTCGGGTGACCACTCGGTTTCTATAGCATAAACATCCCAGGCGGTGTCGTCTACGATATAGGCTCC
>NZ_RCBY01000378.1 GCF_003838195.1 Okeania hirsuta | reverse complement strand
TATCCTCTGAAAGTTGCTACATCACGCGCCCCCTAAATCCCCCAAAATTGGGGGACTTAAAGATAGCAAATTGACTCTTGTTCCCCCCAAAATTGGGGGGCTAGGGGGGCAAGATTCAGTCTCAAAAAACTTTGTAAGCTCTCAAGAGTTTATCTAAAAATAAAATAAGTTAAAATATAGAGATTATCTCTGGGCAACCACTGAAAAATAACCAAAACTTTAAGAATTAGACCTAATTATTATCATGGAAGACAAGAAAATTTGGATTATTGCTGATGAAACTGCTTCAAAAGTCTCTGGTGAGAAAGATCCAGTAGATACTGGAGCTAATTATCCAGATGGAGTAGAAGATACTGCTATTCCTCTTTATTTTGTGATAGAAAGATTGAGGCGATGTGGAGCAGATAATGTGATTTTATTTTTGGATGCTTGTCGCAGTCAGGAAAGTTCAAAAGGTTTGGGTATAGGAGAAGAAAAACAGAAAGGAGTAATTACAATTGCTTCTTGTAGTCCTAATGAAAGGTCTTATGAAATTGAGGATGAAAGGATAAAACAGGGTGCTTTTACTTATGCTTTATTAGAATCTTTAAGAATTCAAGGTGAAGGTAATTGTGCCACTGTTGAAAGATTATATAATCGTTTGTCTTATCGAGTTACCGATATTAATAGTCAATTTAGAAAGCCTCGGCAAACTCCTTATGCTATTGTTGAACCTGCTACTAAATATCATTTAATATTGTTGGAAAAACAGGCAAATTTGAGGGATATTGCCACACTAGAAAATGATGCTTATCAAGCCGAGGTAGAGAAAAATATTGAATTAGCTAGACACTTATGGACTCGCGTTTTAGCAGTGTCTCCTGCTAATGAAAAAGCTTTAAAAGCTTTGAGAAGAATTTGGCAGATGGAAGAACCTATAGAACCTCAATCAGAAGTTATTGAAACTAGCCCTCAAAACGATGAAATAAAGTTACTTTCTGAGAAAAACGTAGACTATACAAAACTCCGCAAATTCCTAGCTAATGGTGAGTGGAAACAGGCAGATGAAGAAACAGTTAGAGCAATGCTAAAATGCGCCAGACAACAGAAAAATTTATTCGGGTTAGATGACATAGATTTAGATGACGGGGTATTACCAGAAATTTTAATAACAACTTATTTAAAACCTGAGTCGATTGAAAATTTTCCTACTACAGACCTCCAAACTATTGACAAACTTTGGGTGAAATATAGCAATGGTAAGTTTGGTTTTTCTGTACAGAAGAAAATTTATAAAAATATGTTAGATGGTACAAAAAGTTACGATGAAAAAATATGGGAAGCGTTTGGTCACGAAGTAGGTTGGTACAGAGAAGGAGAATGGTCATATTACTCTGACTTGACCTTTTACTTGAATGAAGCTAGGGCAGGACATCTTCCAGGATGCCTAGTTTTTAAGAAAGGAGTAGAGGGTAAGGATGGATGGGAAGTAATCTCTATTCTCTCCCACAGAAAATTGTAAATTTTAAACACATAAGCTTTTCAGCCGTAATTAGAATTTAAGGGGTCTTAAAGAATGGCAAAAAATTGGGCTATTTGTATTGGGATTAACAATTACAATAGTATGCCAAATCTTAAGTATGCTCAGAGAGATGCTAAATTAATGCAGAATTATTTTCTCAATGAAGCAGGTTTTGAGAATATTTATTTATTTACTGATAATTCACCCTCAATTAATTATGCAGGTAAAACTTTTAATTCCCAACCTACTTACGGCAGACTCAAAAGATTTTTACGAGAAATATTTGACAAGGAATTTTTATCCGCAGGTGATAATTTTTGGTTCTTTTATAGCGGTCATGGAATGCGTTTTAAAGACCGAGATTATTTGATGCCTGCTGATGCTGACCCTCATCCAGATGGAGTAGAAGATACTGCTATTTCCCTTTATTTTGTGACAGAAAGATTGAGGCGATGTGGAGCAGATAATGTGATTTTACTTTTGGATGCTTGTCGCAGTCAGGAAAGTTCAAAAGGTTTAGGTATAGGAAAAGAAAAGCAAAAAGGAGTAATTGCATTTTTTTCTTGTCACCCGAATGAAAAGTCTTATGAAATTGAGTATGAAAGGATACAACAGGGTTCTTTTACCTATGCTTTATTAGAATCTTTAAGAATTAAAGGTGAAGGTAATTGTGCCACTGTAGAAAGATTATATAATCGTTTACGTCATCAAGTTCCTAATATTAATAGTCAGTTTAAAAAGCCTCGGCAAACTCCTTATGCTATTGTTGAACCTGCTACTAAATATCATTTAATCTTATTGAAAAAGCAGCCAAATGAACAATATATTGCTACTCTCAGAGAAGAGGCATTAGAAGCAGAAAATGAGAGTAATCTAGAATTAGCAGAACAATTATGGAATCGTATTTTAGCAGTTTCTCCTGCTAATGAAAAAGCTTTAAAAGCTTTGAAAATAATTTGGCATACTATTAATACTTTCAAGTTAAAAGGTAATTTTGTAGCAGGAATTATCGGAGTAGGAGTATTGGGAATAAGTATTTTTATAGGAGTACATTACCTAGGAGAAAACACAGAACAAACCAAGAATACAACAACGCCAAAAAACAAAAATGCAGACTATTCCACCCTAGAAAATCTACTAAAACAAAAGAGATGGAAAGAGGCAGATACAGAAACTTCTCGTTTAATGTTGAAAGTACCGGGGCTAAAGGAGCAAGGACATTTAACCCAACAAGATATAGACAATTTTCCTTGTACAGACCTCCGCACAATTGACAGACTTTGGGTAAAATATAGTGATGGTAAATTTGGCTTTTCTGTGCAGAAGAAAATTTACCATAATTTGGGTGGAAGAAAAGAGTATGATTGGCGGGTATGGAAAAATTTTGGAAATTCAGTAGGATGGATGAAGGGGGATGACGAATTGTTGAGCTACGATGAGCTAAATTGGGAGAAGGATACATCATCGCATTCAATGGGGCACCTCCCGCATAAGGACTTCTTTCAATTAGGGCCAGGTCGACGGTTGTCTTCTCTCTCGCAGAGACTTGTAGACTTTAACATATAAACGTTTCAGCCGCCTTAGTCAGTTATCAGTTATCAGTTCAGCAAGAGATTTAAAGTTTATTGTTACGAATGAAATTAACAAAATAACCATAGCAGTCATATCAAAAATTTATTGCTTCTACAATATTTTCATTTGTAATTTATACCAATATAGAGCTTCAGTGGTAAAATTAGCCCCTGATTTTTTTCTAGTAGCTGACTTACCAAACATCTAAAAAAATGCTAATATGATGCTAAATAATTATCTAAGTAACAAGATGCTAGACATAACCAAAGACATTGACTCCCTTACTAACTTCAAACGTAATACCACCCAATACTTGCAGCGAATTAAGGAAAGCGGAAACCCACTCATCCTCACAGTTAATGGTAAAGCAGAAGTCGTAGTTCAGGATGCAGAGTCATACCAAAAATTACTAGAATTAGTAGACCGCATACAAGCAATAGAAGGTATTCAGGCAGGTTGAAATTCAGTGCAAGAGGGACGCACTTTTCCAGCAAAGCAAGCATTAACCAAGCTCAAACAGAAGCATGGAATACCAAATTGAAATTAGCGATCGCATCTAATTCAGATAGTAAAATCACACCACATTTAACAATAGTATTAATAACTAAACTTTGCCTATCCTTGACAATTCAAAACACCTCAAAAATTAATATTTTATATTATATATTTACTAACAAAATCTAACATATTGAGGCCAGATGGTTATGAAAATTGGATTTAAAAATACAGTATTAACATCAATAATTCCCACCCTAGAAAATGGCGATCGCTTAACTCGAATTGAGTTTGAAAATCGTTACAGTAAGTCAAATGTTAAAAAAGCAGAATTAATTGAGGGAACAGTTTATATGGCATCTCCTTTACGAATGACCCAACATGGTGAACCCCATGCTTCAATTATGGGATGGCTATTACTCTATCGTGCTTCAACACCAGGAGTGCAACTTGGAGATAATTCGACTGTTCGTTTGGATGGAGATAATGAACCTCAACCCGATGCTTTAATGCGAATTGAAAATGGTGGACAGTCAATTATTAGTGAAGATGGTTATGTGGAAGGAGCACCGGAATTAATAGTAGAAATTGCTGCTAGTACTGTTTCTATTGATGTGCATGAAAAAAAGAAAATCTATCGTCGTAATCAAGTTCAAGAATATCTGGTTTGGCGCGTCGAAGATGGAGAAATTGATTGGTTTAGCCTACAAAAAGGGGAATATGTTCAGCTTCAACCTAATTCCGAGGGAATAATTTGTAGTGAAGTTTTTCCTGGTTTATGGTTAGATAAAGCAGCTTTATTAACAGGAAATTTAATCAAAGTAATTGAAGTTGTACAACTGGGGTTAGCTACAGCAGAACATCAAAATTTTGTGGATAAATTATCATCTTGAAGAAGGCAGAAGGCAGAAGGCAGAAGGTAAAGAAAGGTTCAAGTGGAGAAGGTTTTTTTATCGCTGATTATCCGGACATGATATAATATCAAATCCGGTAGCATCGGTATAAAAAAATTAAACCTGATAAATTAAGGGATGAATAGTAAGAGTTGGGCGATCGCCATGCCGAGATTGTTAAAGCTAGAACCACACAAAAGTATCGAAGAG
>NZ_RCBY01000377.1 GCF_003838195.1 Okeania hirsuta | reverse complement strand
CTGTTCCCTGTTCCCTGTTCCCTGTTCCCTGTTCCCTCTTTTCTGGAGATGTCTATTACTTAGCTAACTTAATTACATTGAATATAAGGTCTCCATACCCACCCCATTTGTTGAGGAGTTTGTACTGATTGAACATAAACCCACTTTGACTGAGACTCTTGTCCTGCTGGTGGTTCAGTAACTCTCAGTTGAGTATTTTTAGCAAAATTGAAAGGCATATTATAACCTTTGGCATTGGGAAAATCTCGCACTGGAATATTCGGATATTCCGGGGAACCTATTGCCTGACAAATTGTCCCTATAGGTACTCCACCTGTTCTATTTCCTGTGTTGGGTAGTTGTGAGGCAGAGCGTGTATTGCAATTTTGCAGATAGGGAGTATATACCCAACCTTGAGAATTATTTGGTCCAGTTACTTGTGTCCATTGTCCATCATTAGACCTATTGATGACTGTTACAGAAGTACCGTTATTAAAAAAGGCAATATTTCTACCTCCATTTGGCTGGTCTCGGAAATCTACACCTGCACGACTATCTGCTGGTGAAGACTGAAGCTGACAAACTTGTTGTTGAGCAAGTAATATTTCATTGCTCTGGTTAACCCATAGAGTCCACTGGTCTGCCATGGCAATAGTTGGTATTTGACTTCCTAATAAAGATAGAGAAGTAATTGTTAATATTCTTAGGTAATTTAGCTTTTGCTTGATGTTATTTTTCATAAATATTCTGAATTATTTGTAATCACAAGTTTAGCTACTGACTATGTAAGTCTATATTTCAGATGTTTTGATTATTCTTAATACTTTATTTAGATAAAAACATCTTTTTTTTTTAAGTAGCGTTATCTTTCTATTTTTTATATTTTAATATAAATAAAAATTTTTACAAGGGAGATTTACTAAGTTAACAAAAATCCTTATTTCCGCCAATAAACCTATCAACTCAAGAACAGGGAAATAAGGAATTTAAGCCAGCTTAAGAATGTAGTAAAAGCTTAAATACTTGTAACAAATATTGATCACGCCTGGTATCAAAGAAAAGTAACAAAGAGACTTCATAATTACGCACTCCTTTTTTAATTGTGCGTAGCGCTATATTATATCATGTCCGGTTAAACAGTGATAAATAAATAACTAGGGAGTCCTCAGGAGTCAGGAGTCAGGAGTCAGGAGGAAAGAGGGAAGAAAGAAGAACAACTGGAGTTGAAGGAGAAAGTTTTTTTATAACTAATTATCCGGACATGATATTACAGTAAACATAATATTAAATAAACCGGACTTTCTCAGACAAATCCGGTTAAAAATCAAAACGTTATTCGAGCAAAATAAATTATCCCTGACTACAAAACTTATCCACACAACGCACAAACATTTCTACTCCCATTCCTAGAGCAGTTTCATCAAAATCAAATCTAGGATGATGGTGCGGATAAGCTAAATTTTTCTCGGCATTTGCCGAACCTAAAAAGAAATAACAACCAGGTACTTCTTGCAGGAAAAATGACATATCCTCACCGCCCATTGTTTGACATTCTGGTACAACACCCGCAGGAGTTTCTACTAATAATTCAGCTACACTTTTAACCAAATCTGCCATTTTTTGATCGTTAATTAACGGGGGATAAAGAGGAATATAATTAAATTCATAACTCGCCCCGTGACTTTCACAAACTCCGGCAATAACCTGCTCAATTCGTTTAGCAAAATAATCTTGATAAGCCAAATTAAAATAACGTACAGTACCACCCATGCGGGCAGTATCAGCAATCACATTAAATGCCCGACCTGCATTTAATTCCCCAACTGTTACAACCGCTGAATCTATAGGATTAATATTCCGAGCTACTATTGTTTGCAAAGCATTAATAATTTGAGCTGCAACTACCACAGAATCTACAGTTTGATGAGGCATTCCTCCATGCCCACCTTTGCCCAAAATTGTGCAATTAAATCTTTCAGTAGCTGCCATTAAAGCACCACTGCGGACTCCTACTGTGCCGAGGGGTAGATTATTCCACAAGTGCAAACCAATGATGGCATCCACATCAGGATTTTTCAATACCCCCGCTTCAATCATTGGTTTAGCGCCTCCAGGTCCTTCTTCGGCAGGTTGGAAAATGATTTTTATGATCCCATCAAAATCTTGGCGATGGGTAGCGAGATAGTAGGCAGTACCTAGAGCGATCGCTGTATGTCCATCATGGCCACAGGCGTGCATCACACCATTATGTATCGATCTATATGGCACATCGTTTAATTCTTGAATTGGCAAAGCATCTAAATCTGCCCTGATAGCTAATACAGGTCCTGGTTTACCACTGTCAATAGTTGCAAGGATACCTGTTTTAGCAACTCCTTTTTGATGTTCGATGCCCCACTCTTGCAATTTTTGGCAAATAAATTCCCCTGTTAAATATTCTTTGAAACCTAGCTCTGGTCTTTTATGGAGATGTCGCCGCCATTCAACTAACAAAGGTTGTAGTTTTCTAATTTCTGGACGCAGTTGAGATTGAGCAACGGAATTTGAGGTCGGAATAGTTGAAACCATATTTTTTATACTGAGTTATTAATTTTTGATTGTGGTTGGTAAGGGTAAAAACTTCTCTAAATCTAAATTAGAGGCTGCTGTTGCTAATTTGTCTAGGTTGTTAATTTCTGGTAAATGTGGTATAATTCCACAGACTTGTACTTGAGTTAAGGATTGAATTAGCTCAACAGGAGTCCAGTCAGCAATTTCTTGCTCCGAGCAAGGTTTAACGCAGTTGAGGATAATGCCTCGGAGGTTAACCTTCATTTGACGAGCTAGAGCAACATTAGCTACAGTTTGAGCGATCGCGCCTAACTTGATTGGTACAACCAAAATAGTAGGTAAATGCCAATCCCTAGCTATGTCTGCCACCGTCAGTTCGTGAGTTACAGGAGAACCTAGTCCCCCTAAACCCTCGACTAACACAAAATCTTTTTGTTGTCGTAATCTTGCAAAAGTTGACCATACCTGGTCTAATTCTACCAGACGACCTTCCCGTTCTGCAGCTACAGGAGGAGCGACTGGTGTTTCGTACCATAAAGGGTTAATTTCGTCAATAGATTGGTCTAGAGAAAATAATTGAGTGTAAAGTTCGCGATCGCCTATGCCAGTTTGAATGGGTTTAAATAAGCCTAAGTTCCGGTCTTGATGGTAAGTTTGCCAATAAGCAGCAAGAGCGAGGGTTAATATCGTTTTACCAGCGTCGGTATCGGTTGCAGTAATCAAAAGTTCTTTCAAAGCATTTACCCTGGAATATCATTTCTGGATCTCTCCATTGTAATATCTTCAGGACTTCCGTACCAAGTTCTACCTGTAGTGGACTGACACACCTAATTTTGTGCGGGGTGTGTCACGTCAGTAGAGTGCATTGCAACTCACCCTTGGTATTACACCACCGCCAGTATAGAACCCATTTGGGATATATTTAAAAATGATGATTTAAAAATTATGAATCAGGAGTTATATCATGTCCGGTTGAACAGTTATAAATAAACTACTTAGGAGTCAGGAGTAAGCAATTCTGCAATTCAGGAGGGAAGAAAGAAGAAAAGAAGGAGAAAGTTTTTTGATCGCTAATTATCCGGACATGATATTATATCAAATCCGGTAGCATCGGTATAAAATCTTTTGAAGTAGGAGTCAGGAGTCAGGAGTCAGGAGGGAAAAAATTTATGAAGATTTGGTAATGGTGAAGATAAAGAATGTTTTTATACCGAATTAAACGGATTTGATATTACGCATAACCACCACATACAGAACGGCCGTTTACTGACGCATAGCTGAAGCTTTATATGTTGCGGAGCAAAACGCCCCTACAGATGGTGTATAACTTTGTATTTTGCGTAAGTTCTGTGAATCTAATTACACTAATGCTACCGAATTTGATATTAGGGGGTGTGGAGCGAGTTTTTTTCTACCTCCACAGAAATTATCAATTCTTTCCCCTCCTGGGAGGGGGAGGGGCGAGGGGTGGGTTCCCTACCCCCTACTCCCTACTCCCTTTTTTGGTGGAGATGTCTATTTAGGGTTTGCTGAATAAATATGAAAGTCTTTACAGATAAAGCTTTTGGCATTTTTAAGTCTGGAGGGGGTGCGCTTATTTGAGTTGAAAAGCCTCAAAAAGTTAGTATTAACAGCAAGATTTGGACAGAGAAATTGAGGAATAATTCTAACTCCTGCCTTCTCGCTCATTCCCCATTCCTCCTGTCTCCTGTCTCCTGTCTCCTGACTCCTACCCTTGCTCATAAGACTTTTTCAGCAAACCCTATTTATGGATCGGCACGATTTTCTAGATCCTTTACAGCATCTTCTGTACGTTCATTAGTATTCTTGGGCTTCAACCAATCAGGCCATAGTCCAACTATAAATTTTCGACTTTGCAAGCTGGCATTTTGGACAGGTTGAGGCACAAATTCAAAACTGTCACCAGCAGTTACAAAAACTATACTCACGATGACAAATAACCATATTAGATTTTTATTCATAAGCTGATATGAATTGGATTTATTTGTTTAACTTTAGTCTTCCCGCTACTCACAAAAATACTTCTAATACCAATTTCATAAAATATTGCTACATTCATGGAAGAGTGAGCAGTAGGGAGATTGCATACAACGTCCGTAAGTCTTAGACAAAGGGAAGTATAGAACCCCTAAGCGTATCTTCATAAATATTAAGTTTTTTGAGCTAGGAGACA
>NZ_RCBY01000376.1 GCF_003838195.1 Okeania hirsuta | reverse complement strand
GGGTGGAACGCGTGTTCGTGATTCATGGCGTAGGCGAAGGAAAATTGCGAAATGCCATCGCTACCCGCTTGATCAAATACCCAGAGGTGGTATCCTTTAAGAATGAGTTTCACCCTCGCTACGGCTTCGGTGCCACTGAAATCATCTTCTGATCGCGAGAACTTCTCCTCTTATCTGTGCTTTCATATTGCCACACGGGTGTCTTATCTTGAAGCTCCTGATACAATTCCTCTGCACATAAATACTGTAAAGCTTCTGCATTTTGACTAAGCTGTTCAAAGAACTGGCACCATGACAATGCTTGTCCACGCTGGGTTTTGCCAGCAATAAGCTAAAGCTTAAATGGCCTTGCTTGCTTGCCTGAAGTTTTTGAATCTAGCACCCCCTGGACTTCGCGAACGACTTCAATGTCATGTCCTAAAATAGGCTGGGGAGCTTGTTTGCCAGAAGTCCCTTTGCAATCCCACCTCGCACCAACACGCCCACCTCGTGCTCGCTGATGGCAAAAGCGCGAATTCCTTCTGGAGTCGATCCAATAGGCTGTACTGCATCATATTGCTGACAATATTAGATCGTTGGACATATTCCCGATCACATTGTGTCGAATGGAAGAGATGCCGTAATACCTAATGCATCCTTCTGGCACAGCTCTTCAAAAGCTTCTATATTTTCATCTATTGGATCTTCAAGCGTTCCTCCATCAGTTGATAAAATCTATGTAATCTGTCTGTAACGTTGTAAACTCTCTTTCACGGCCTTCTTAATGTAGGCCTTTGTGGGGTTCCATCCCAACCATACCATCAGTCCGCCATTGATTTACTACTTTGGTGGCCAAAATATCTCTGCCGTTGCTCTTCAACAAATTGCCAATAATTCGCTCGTTCTCCCCTTTGTCATACAATCAGCAGTATCAAAGTAATTGATGCCAGTTCAAATGCTTCATGAAGAAGGGTCGAGCCTGCTCCCCGTATGGAGGACATACCTCCTAGGGATAGCGACTCGGCCTTAGTTCTGAACTTCCTAATTGCTTGTACTGCATAATCTTCTGTGATGTTGTCGCTAAACGACAGAATATGTCTGAAAATAGGCTGTAAGGCCAGTAGGATAAAAATGGGCCAACATTACCCATATATTTTAAAGTTAGAAAGGTATAAAAATCCGAGCAATTATGTCAGCATGGCTAAGCCTGGACCGATATGAACCAGGAGAGGTTACGGCAGCCTATCCCACCCTGCATCACGCACACAGTTCTTGGCCAGTACGGCCGACTGCCTGCTTAAAATAAGGAGGATGATCAATACCAATTTAGGTTGGGACATAGCTTAAAAGCCTGATTACTCACGCCTGCAAGATCGATATCAGTTGGCTCTGGAGTATGAAACTTTTCTCTAGCTGTATTGGAAGAGAAGGTGATCAAGACTCGATATTAACTTGGCTGGCGAAACGGCTGAAGGCGTGTACGATTGGCTCGAGCTACTTTCAATAACTCGGATTAAATGGGAAAATAAGGTCTTGATAGGTACCAGATGCCGCTCATCCCGTACAGAGGGGCGAACTCTTTCGATAAACCCCAACAAAGAATTTTGCTTGGAATTAGCCAGCGAGAAAACAATGCGCAAGAATTTTTGTTTCTATTGGCCTGGGTTCCCATATGCTTCAACCATCAGAACCTGCCCATCATTTTGATATTGGGGTCTATATTCCGATACGAAGAATGAAGCCATCAAAACCTAAACTCCATAGGTTGGGGATGGCATCCCTGACGGTTCAGTTAATGACATGTACTTCTATGTAAACCATTGGTCCCAAGAGCCATTAGTTATCCGGACACTTTGCCGGATCTGGCAGTGTGGGTATTGGTATCAAGAAAACTGGACTGGCGCAGCCTTACCCTTGACGTAGTGACGGCTTCTGCCCAATCGCACGATCAGCAGGAAATAGTACAACTTTTTTTGACATTCAGCCATTAAGGCCTCATTGGCTTAATTGAGTGGATTGATCTCTATTGTATGGACAGAAACTCCAACATGTTGACTGAAACTACGTAAACCACTAATATGAAAAAGAAAGCATTTGGAACGGCAAGTTTTGGCCGAAAGCGACGACATCGTCAACATTGAGGGCAATGCCTACTTTCCTGTAGGAGCCTCAACAAGGATTTTTTTCCAGGATAGTGGTACTCAACCGTTTGTCCTTGGAAGGGTACTGCTTCTTATTAAGCTATCCGTAGATGGAAAAGAAACGCCGATGGCAGCCTGGTTTACCAGCACCAAGGATGCTCAAAAGTGATCAAAGATCGAGTAGCTTTCTGGAGGGCGTAGAAGTAGTAGATGCCTAATATCTTAGATTTTGTCTGAATCCTATTTTCTTGTTCTAATAAGTGATCCAATTAATGAACGTTACGCCACGTACATCCAGTGGATTTCTCTACTTGCCAATTATGTATAAAGTAAGAGCATGGGTTAAAGATTTGTGAGCCTTACACGCAGAAGATTATGTTGTGCAACCCGTGATGGATTGAGCCACCCAATGGCATTTGGGCATACGACTTGGTTTTTTCGAAAAATTTCATTTTGTAGAGCACTTGGAAGGCTATCAACTTTTAATCTAAAACTAAACTATTTTTCAATAGCTACTACGAAGCCAGGGCCCGAATCCTGCGCAGTAACAGAGGAAATATGACACGCCCTACGCTTGACAATGTGCTTGCCTATCGTGCGCACGTGACCAACACATGCCAGTGGTTAGAAAATACAGTGGGCAGTCCTTACCACAGAATTGCCAATCTCGTTGAAATCGGCTTACAACACAGCAGCGCATCAAGAATTACTGGTCACAGATATCAAATATATTTTGGGAAATAATCCCCTGTTTCCTACTTACAAGAGCGAAAGAGGAAATAGAGACCCAGTCCACTACTGAAGCTGCGACTTTTCCTAAAGTAGCGGAAGGAGTATATGAAGTAGGTTTTGAGGGGAAGGCTTTTGTGGGACAATGAACTGACAGACACAAAGTTTACCTTCACTCCTATGAGATCCAGAATGTCTGGTGACCAATGGAGAACTTAGCATTCATTGAGCCGGCGGTTATGAAATTCGAACATTGGCTTTAGAAGGTTGGATGGGCTAAAAGTTTGGTTTAAAGCTCCCTACACTGGTTCAAAGAAGATGGTGAATGGTATCAGTTCACCATGATGGCTACAAAAAGTTGACCTGAATTTACCGTTACACATGTCAGTTATTTTGAGCGGATGCCTTCGCCCGTTGGAAAGGCTTACGTTAACCGATGAATTCGAATGGGAAGCGCCTGTCAGCAAATGGTATACAGAAGTCCTGCGGAAGAAATTTTCTAGAAGATGGTCATTTTCATCAATTGCCCACAGCATGAGCAAGATTATCAAATGCTGGCAATGTTGGGAGTGGACGGCAAGTGCCTACCTACCCTACCCTATTATCCGCATTGAAGGGAGCTTTAGGTGAATACATGGAAAATTCATGGTCAATCAGATGGTGCTTCGAGGTGGCTCCTGTGCTATCCTCGTTCGCATATCCGCCTAGTACCGGAATTTTCCAACCGATAAAAGATGGCAATTTACAGGCATACGCTGGCAAATAAAGCCAGTTTGGCGCCGTGGTTTTATTGCCTTAAAAGAAAATCACGCAGACCTCGTAGGTGATTCCGGCTTTCAGACTGATTTCTGGCCGAAGCATAATCCTTTTAGCTAAAAAGATGTTTTATTGACATCTGTTCATGGTCCAACTCTGATCAAAAACAGCTCCAGCTTTACTTTCTTAACCGTTTGTATCTAATACTAAACATGACTATCATATGTCCTAGCTGAGTAAAAAAGCTTTTGCATAAGCGTACTGGAAGGCTGCAGCGTGTTCCAAAAACAAATTTCCCTAAATTTTCTACGATGAGCATGGCGATCGCATTTTTCAACGATCATGCACATGCCCAGTTACTATTTAAAGATTCGGAAATACGAAATATTTGATCAACAAAAGGGATCTATTCTTCAACAATTGGGACCACCCTTTCGATTTGATTGAGTTGGGTGCTGGTGATGGATTGAAAACGAAGTATTACTTCGCCACTGTGACGGATTTCTTTAAAATCGTCCCCTCCTCAGTGCTTTGCAAAATTCTCTACAGGAAGAGCTACCAATTTGGAATGGCTCCCTTGAACGGAGAGTTTTACAGTGTTGGAAGAACTGCACAATTGGGCGATCATCAAAAGTCTTCTGCCATGGAATACTCGGAAGTCCCAGGATTCCTAAGCAGCTCATAATCTTTGGCCCCAGGAGATATGCTGCTATTGGGTGTCGATCTAAAAGAAGGATCCTGCGGTTATACTTGAAGCCTACATGACGAAGTAGCCTTCAACATCGGATCAATGAGAGCTGGACGGCAACTTTGATGTGGATCAGTTCAAGCATGGGAACCTATACCCATTGACTGGTGAACGAAAAGCTATATCGTTAGTAAGTTCAGCAGGAGGTAGAGATTGGGGTCCATTTCCAGTCTTATCCATTTGATGCCTGGGAGGCCTTGAGGTAGAATTATCGCAAAATACATGTGGAAGGGTAGTGCACTGCCAAAAATCTGGATTCCGGCTGGTGAAGAACTTCTTCGATTCGAAACGATACTTCATTGATAGTTTATGGATCAAGCCATAATCTAGACAGAGACTCATCATCCCGATCCACAAGCTAAAGTGGCTCGGGATGACCTATGTTCTACCTTTCCTTAAGGCTCGTTTTT
>NZ_RCBY01000375.1 GCF_003838195.1 Okeania hirsuta | reverse complement strand
CATTTAGCGATCGCTCTCAAAAATGCTGGTGCTGATGCTGTATTAATTGCCAGTAACCCTTTATCTACTCAAGATGATGTAGCTGCTAGTCTGGTAGTAGATTATGGTATTTCTGTGTTTGCCATGAAAGGAGAGGATGCAGAAACTTATCTGCGTCACGTTGAAATTGCTTTAGACCACAGACCTAATATTATTATTGATGATGGTAGCGACGTAGTAGCAACCATGGTCAAAGAGAGACAAAGTCAACTTAGCGACCTCATTGGTACTACAGAAGAAACTACTACAGGTATTGTTCGTCTAAAAGCAATGTTCAATGATGGGGTGTTGACTTTCCCTGCTATGAACGTTAACGATGCGGACACCAAACATTTCTTTGATAACCGTTACGGTACAGGTCAATCTACTTTAGATGGTATCATCCGTGCTACTAATGTTTTATTAGCTGGTAAAACTACTGTTGTTGTAGGTTACGGATGGTGTGGTAAAGGTGCAGCTCTCCGCGCTAGAGGTTTAGGTGCAAATGTAATTGTAACTGAAGTAGATCCAGTTCGCGCTATTGAAGCTATCATGGATGGTTTTAGGGTGATGCCAATGGCGGAAGCTGCTCCTATAGCGGATCTATTTATTACTGTTACTGGTAATAAGCACGTTATTCGTGGCGAACATTTCGATGTGATGAAGGATGGAGCGATCGTTTGTAACTCCGGTCACTTTGATATTGAAATTGACCTAGAAACTTTGGGTAAAAATGCTACTGATATCAAGACAGTTAGACCTTTCACTCAACAGTACACACTCAAGAATGGTAAGTCTGTAATTGTATTAGGTGAAGGTCGTTTAATTAACTTAGCTGCTGCTGAAGGTCATCCTAGTGCAGTTATGGATATGAGTTTTGCTAACCAAGCATTAGCTTGTGAATATTTAGTTACAAATAAAGGTAAATTAGAACCAGGTTTACACTCTATTCCTGTAGAAGTTGATAAAGAAATTGCTCGTTTGAAATTACAAGCAATGGGTATTGGTATTGATACTTTGACTCCAGAACAAATCGAGTATATGAATTCCTGGACTGTTGGTACCTAATTGATTTTTTAAGGAATAAGAATCTAGTTTAATCTAATTTACTATTCCTTTGTGATTTTTAGTTTTATTTTGCTTGAAATAACCCCGGTAGAATCTTGGTAAAAGATCCATAATTTTATCTGGGTTTTTTATATTTGTAGAATGCTATTTTCTATATTAGAAGCTTGTAATATCATGTCCGGTTAAATAGTTATAAATAATAAGGGAGGAGTCATTTCAGTTATCAGTTATCAGTACCTCCTACTGTTTGCGCAGCATTCCGCAGGAAAGCAGGAGGCTTGAAATACGGAGTTCTCTTTCTCTTGGTCGACTAGATATGGCGAGGAGACCCGTTCTTACAGACCCGCTCCGAAGATCGCCATCTCTCGACCACTTTTTCATCCCATTAAAAGGGCAAGCTTGAGACCTTATTTTTTGGTCAGAACTCAGGAGTCAGAACTCAGGAGGGAAGAAAGAATAAAGAGGAGGAAAAGGAGAAAGTTTTTTTGATCACTAATTATCCGGAGACGATATAATTAGTGATAAATAATAAGGGAGGAGTTAGAACTAAGGAGGGAAGAAAAGAGAATTTTAAGGTATAATATCAAATCAGTTTAATTCGGTATAAAAAAATGTTCCATCCTCAGCGCCATTGCCAAATCTTTCTTGAGATCCCCATCTTCCCACACTACCCACACTCTTTATTTAATTACACCAATACTATCGAATTTGATATAAGAAGGAGAAAGTTTTTTTATCTCTAATTATCCGAACATGATATAAGTCAATCTCTTATGGTTACTATCAAATCTTCTAATCATATATTCCTTGAAAGTTTTGTACTTTTAACTTAGTTCCATATTTAACTTTAAATAATATAAATTCGTGGCCAAATTATCTGTAGAATTACAACGATATTTTTTTGACGAAAAATGTGCTTCTAAAGTTACTTTGGGAGACATTATTGATTTAGCAGGAGAGAGAATTTTTGGCTTTTTATTCGTAATTTTGTCTCTACCTTCTGCTTTGCCTGTACCTGCTCCTGGTTATTCAATTCCATTTGGAATTTTATTACTTTTATTGGCAGTTCAACTAATAGTTGGTTCTAAAACTCCGTGGTTGCCTAAGAGTTGGTTAAATCATTCAATCTCTCTGGATAAAATACAAGGAATTTTGAAGTCTGGCATTCCTTGGTTACAGAAAATTGAGTTGATTTCTCGTCCTCGATTGAGTTATATTTGTACAAGTTTTGTTGGTAGAATTGTCATTGGTTGCGCGATCGCTGTGATGGCTATTTCGATGATGATTCCAATTCCGGGTACTAATACTTTACCGGCGATCGGGATTTTTGTTACTGGTTTTGGTTTGTTGGATGATGATGGTGTTATTAGTTTAGGTGGGTTGGTGCTTTGTGCAATGGGTGCAACTTTAAGTGGTCTAATTCTGCGTTTTGGTTATGAAGGTGTCAAGGGTGGAATTGAATTACTTAAAAATTCTTTAACTGGAGGTTAGGAAATTCAGTTCTCAGTTATCAGTACCTCCGGCTAAATTAGAAGGCTTGACAGCTTATTTCATAATTAGTGCGGGCATCTTGCCCGCGAATATTATACCTGATATACCTGACTGATATGCAAAAATTCGCTGTTCGCTGTACCTTTGAAATAGATGAAAAAATTTTTCAGCAAGGGGTTGATTTTAAATAAATTTGTGCTACTATTTGTACAATGGAAAAGGTGCGAGCATATAGAATCTATGTCCAGTAGCATAATTATTACCTCATTGTACACCTAAGCACCTAATTTATAATTTCCATTGAAATATAGTATTTTAATTCAATGGTCTGAAAAGGATAAAACCTATCAGTGTTGTTTAAAGAGGACTCCCATTATAATCTTTGATTTAACGGTGAGATGAATTTAAACCAGCAATTAATTGAGCGGTAGCGAATCCTTTAATTGAGCTTGAGGTCGTTTTGGCAAACTTTTGCAGTAATCTTGAATTATTTCAGACATTGATACTTGCATAATTTCTGCATAATACTCTAGTCTTTCTTTTTCATCATCAGTTAATCTTACTACAAAAATTTTTTTCCTAACCATTGACTGTATATACAATTTGCGTTACAGTATTAGTATATTTAGAAATATAAAATATTGTCAAGTGATAGCTTTAACTTATCAGTACAAACTTAGACCAAATCAACAACAAGAAGCAGAAATTAATCAGATTCTTGATGTATCTAGAATTGTGTATAATTATGCTTTAAGAGAGCGTAAAGACTGGTTAAGTTCAAAAAAGTCACCAATCAATAGTTGTTCAATTATTTCGGAATATATTATACCTGCTGACACTCCTTATCCTAGTTATAATAATCAAGCAAAAAGTCTAACCATAGCTAAGAAAACTAATCCTAAATTAAAGTCAGTTAATGCTCAAGTATTACAACAAACTTTAAAGACTTTAGATCAAGCATTTTCTGAGATGAAAAGTTTGGGTAAAGGCTTTCCTAGATTTAAGAAAAAGTTAAGAAGCTTTGTTTTTCCTGCAATGCTTAAAAATTGTTTAGGTTATACTAAAGTTAAATTACCTCAACTTGGTTGGATTAAAATTAGAAAAAGTAGACCTTATCCCGAAGCTATGACAGCTAAACAAGCTAGGATAGTTAAAAAAGCTAGTGGTTATTATTTGATGATTACTTTTACTTCCTCAGAATCAGTGCCAGATAATCCAGTAGGTAAAGTCTCATTAGGTGTAGATGCAGGTATAGAAAATTTTGTAGCTACTTCCACAGGACAATTAATTAAATCTCCTAAGTTTTTGTTAAGTCAACTACGCGAGCTTAAATTGCTGCAACGAAGACTTAAGAAGAAAACAATTAGGTCAAATAATTGGTTCAAATATCAAAATAAAATAGCTAAACTACATGAAAAAATAGCTAATACTAGACGTGATTGGCATTTTAAATTAGCTCATCAACTTTGCAATTTAGCTGATAATATTTTTGTAGAAGATATTAACTTTAATTCTTGGTCTAGAGGTATTGTCAGGAAGCAATCTTTAGATAGTGGCATAGGTCAGTTTATTAACGAAATCTTACCTTTTGTTTGTTGGAAACGAGGTAAATATTATGCAAAAGTTGATAAAAATCATACTTCTCAAGAATGTCCTGGATGTGGTCAGAGACAGAAAAAGAAATTGTCTGAAAGAAGTCACAATTGCAGCAGTTGTGGTTATCAAATAAATCGTGATATTGCTGCTGCAAAAGTAATTAGAAATAGAGGACTAATAGCGGTAGGACATACCGTTAACCAAAATGCTTGTGGAGACGTTCTGGCGGGGGTGCAACTCAGCTTGTTTGATTTGTTACCTAGTTAAGAGTTTGAAACAAGAATCTCCCGTTATAATCTTTGATTTAACGGGGGAGTGTCAAATTGCTAGTTTACCTGAATGGGGGAAGTACGCTCAAACTTACGGTGAATCTTATGATGAAGCGCTAGAAAATGCGAAGGAAGTTTTGGAAGACTTAGTATCTGCTTATGAAGAAATGGGAAAACCCTCAGGGGGAGACAAGCACCTCAAAAATATTGTCCCACAATAGTTTCAAGGATTATACCTCTGTATAAAATCTGGATTTTTCCTCAATATTGAAGAAGGAGACAGGAGACAGGAGACAGGAGACAGGAGGAAAATTACATGGG
>NZ_RCBY01000374.1 GCF_003838195.1 Okeania hirsuta | reverse complement strand
CCCCTCCCAGGAGGGGAGGGGAAGTCAGGAGTCAGGAGGAGAAAGAATTACAAAGATAAACGTAGTTATGGCGATTGAAGATTTTTTTTATGTCCAATTAAACGGATTTGAGGTAATTATTAATTATTCATTATTAATTATTAATTATTGACAAACAGCCTCTAAAGAGACTGTTGATATTTCACCAAAAGTTCAGAGATATAATCATAACCATCCACCCCAATAACTGGCAAAATTTCTGACCGTTTCCGATTTAAAATTTCATTAAAATCTTCTCCCAATTGCCCCTTCAAAACAACCATCAACCCAGCAGTTTTTCGCCATTCATTAGCACCAATTTGCTCTAACAAATACATACCCAAACTACCAGCAAAAATAGCTTGCTCCAAATTTTGTAAACTATAGTAAGCTTGAGCAAGATAAGCCAAATTCAAACCTTGCAAATACAAATCCCCAGAATATTGAGCAGCTTGCCAACCACCCGCCAAATATAACAGTGCATCTTCGGGTTTTTCTAACACCATAAATGCAATTCCCAAACTACTAAAACAAAGAGACTTACTCTGACCATCTCCCAAACTTTCCGATAACTTTAAACCCTGTTGTAGATAATTAATCGCATTTTCATAAATCTCAGTCTCCATCATTTCTTGTTGTCTAGCTTGGAAAACTTCACTAAAACCTAAATTAGCCAAAGCATTAGCTTCCCCTTTTTTATCCCCTATTTGTCGAGAAAACATCAACGCCCTTTGACTATAATTAATTGCCTCACTATAATCCTGCATCGCTACACAGGTCCGACTCAAATGATTAAGATTAGCAATTTCACAGAATTTATCCTCCGTTTCTTGGGCAATTTCTAAAGCTTTTTTATGAAATTCCATTGCCTTTAAATTTTCCCCCAAAGTTTGCTGAGAATAACCCAATAAAGTTAAAATTCTTGCCTTAGCTTGAGTACCTTTAACTATTTGCAAAGGAGCATCTAAATAACTCAAAGCATTCTGTAAATATTCTCCAGAAAAAGAAGCAAAAATCCCACCATAGAGCGGAAAATATTCCTGTTGAGAAAAGGCACGAAAAATTTGCAATGCCACCTGAAAACAAGAATTAGTTAAACGAGGTCTAGCTTGAAAACCATTAGCTAACTGACACCAAATAGTAGCAAAAGTTAAAAAAGTAGAAATAGATAATTTTGCCCCTACTTTAGCATCATAAATTAACTTATCAAACCATTCTACTAATCCTCTTTGTAAACATTGTAAAATTAATACCAATTCAACTAAATTACTAGCTTCAATACTCGCCTTACTCGCAAATTCTACAATCGACTTTTCCAAAGCAATAGTATTGAATAAACCTTCTGGAAAAGAACTATTTACCTGTTTTGCCCATAATATCCACGGTCCTCGTTGTTCGGGAGTACCACCAAATCCTAATTGACCCCTACTTTGGTCATAAATCCAACTTACCAAATAAGGTTGCAGTCGTTGCCAAGCATCTAAACCTTTAGTAATACCAGTCGCAAACTGTTGCAAGTCTTTTTCTAAATCAGGGTCAGCAGTTTGGAGTTTTTGTCCGTCTAAATTTTGGGCCAGTTTTTGTAGTTGATTGAGAGTTAGAGGTTGTTTTTGGTTAGGGTCAATAGCATTGAATAAAGTAGTCAGGCGATCGCTAGACTCAGCATTAATAATTTCTTGTACAGACGAAGCGATCGCTTCTTGAGTCTGATTTAGTTTTTCCCACCGCTCCCATTCTCCCTGAATAGTTTTTAATGCTCGCAAACGACGATTAGCTTTTGCTTGTTTTAACTCATCAGTTTCTGTATCTACTTGGTTTTGGACAGTTTGCAGACGTTCATCAAAACAACGTTCAAAAATTTCGCCCGTACCACTACTAATTTCTTTTACCAGCATTTGATATACTTGTTCCTTAGAACGAATTTGACCTTTGAGAGTAATTTCCAAAATGTGGTCAATTAAATTGAGATAGCGTTCCTGCCAAGAAATAGATTCTGTCATTTTAAAATCGTTTTAATTACTTATCTTTTCGTTTATAAGTTTCATTCCTACCCACTTCACCTATAGTTTCTACAAGCTTGTTGGGGTTTGACTCCATCCACTTTTCCTTTCCTTAATTTCTTCGGTTCTTCCTTCTTTTTTCTTCCTTCTTCCTTCTTAAATACAATCACAATACCGATTAAGTTAATTTATACATTTACCACTACAAACATTTTTTCAAACATTTCATTAATCAGATCTTCCATATCATCTCTATTTACAGAATTAGGACCTCTAACAAACTCTTTTAGTGTAATTTTCCGGTCTTTAAAATCTTTAACAAAATTATGCAATACTTGCAAAGAATTTAGATCAACTTCTGCTTCTGCAACCAAATTTTCCATCAAATTTTCTCCTTTTCGCTTTGCTTTGCGATACTGTTTTACCATATTTCCTTGAGGAGTCTTTTTCACTTCTCGTAACTCTGATTTAACTTGTTCATATTGTTGAGATAATAGTTCAATTTCTTTCTCTAATTGTTCGCATTCTTTTTCACTATCATTTTGGGAAAACTTAACTTTTTCTTGATTTTTATCTCTTTCAATCTCTAGTAACCGAGCTAGATCACCACTTTGATAAGCAATATTAATTTCTTTCATGATTTCAGTATAGAAAACACGAGTTTCATTATCCCTAGCTTTATCTGGGTGAAATTTATCGGCTAATTTTAAGAATATTTTTCTCAGGTCTCTACTAGGACGTGGTTGACAAATATCTTCATTTTCATCGTAATGATGATTTTCTCCAAAAAAATCTTTCTCCGTTGTCTGTTCATAATCATCTCTATCTTCATCTTGAAAATTTGTCGATGATGACCGAGAAAAATATTCTGGGCGAGGAGAAATTTTACCTGTCAATTGTAAGATTCGATAAATATCTATAACTTCTTGCTTTTGACGTTTTCCTAAAAGTTTATTACTTAAAATTTTATCAAATAGCCCATGAATTTTTTGATCTAGACTATTAATTTTGTCATACAATGGTCTACTTTTTTGACGCACTTCTTGAGTGAGTGTTTGCATTTGTTGAGTCAGGTTAGACAACTCAGTTTTTTTACGTTTGATTTTGCTCAGAAGTTTTTTATGCTTTTCGTTGAGAAAATCAATCCTAGCGTGAATGGAAGAGAAGGATAAAGCATTTTCTTGAGGTAGAGAATTAGAAGTTGCTGTTTTTTTAGTTTTTCTTGGCATAGATAGTAAGTATAATAATAAAAACTTTGGTAATTTAATCTTTTACAGTCTATCGTAATTTACTCAATGTGTCATCTGAGTAAGAATATATAGCGCTACGCGCAACTCAAAAGTCAAAAGTTAAAAGTTAAAAGTAATATCTGACTGAGTTTGAGCATTTATAAATGTCCTAACCTATTTACGTAGTGCTATAGTATCTCTAATTGATTCAAAAAGCTAAGATGGAAATTGTTTCTTACCAAATTACTCAAAATCATTAACACAAAAAAAACAGGGGATAACATCCCCTGTTGCCAACAGAATTTACCAACAATATGCTTTTTATTTATATTAGTCTTTAACAGAAACTTTTACCATTTGCGCTGCTGTGATTTTTTCTGTCTTTACTTCAACTACTAAAGTATTAACTATTTCTCCAATTTCAGCTAAAGTTGCTTTACCATTTTCATAAAGTCTGGTCCCGCTTTTAATAATTGTCTTAGCAATAGACTTTTGTACTGGATTCACCCTCGAGTTTACTGATACCGAACTCAAATTAAATATTAAAGCTAATACATTAATCTGCTTAACTGTTTTCAGTAGACTTGACATAATTGATTTCCTTTTTTTTACTTAAGGTTACGAGTATTTCAAGTTTTTCTCGGTAGAATTTTGCTATTTATTGTGGAGGTTTTGTTGTAGAGTTAGAGTTAGCTTTATTTACTAAATTTGTTAGATTATCTACAGCTTTCATTTTTATCTTTAACTGTAGCCCAATCTCATAAGTCATTCTCCTAAATTAAATTTCTCTAATTTGAAACCGCTGATCTATTACTAATGCTAACCTCTGAGTTCAAACTAGGTTTATTGCTTCATTAATTTATAGATTAATACTATTCTCGAAAAAAAGCAACCCTTGTTACGGTTATTCATAACTTTATTTTATTAGAAAAATTTAATATTAACCTGGAAAACCTTAATTTTAAAGACTTTGAAAGGAGTAAGAGAGTAATCTTAAACTTAAAAGACAATAATCTACTAAGGTAATTTTATAAGTATTTATTCTCAAACAATTCAATTTATATTATTTGGATTCTGTGAGAAATCCCTATTCCCTATAAGCACTAAACGAGTAGGGGAGTGAGGGAGTAGGGGAGTAGCAAACATAAGAATAATATATACTTACTACCTAATAATCGCTATTCACGTTATTGAATCCTAATAATTACTTAATCATTGAAGTCTTGCATAACTATAGAATTCTTTTTAAGAAATGATATTAAGTAGGGTTTGCTGATTAAATATCAAAGTATTGACTGGTATTAGTTTGAGCAATTTTAGGTCTGGAGGGGGTGCGAGGTTTTAGGTGGTAATGGTTCAAAAATTCAGGATTTTGGTCAAGAGTTGAGCAGAACAATCTTGGGACAAAACGCCCGCTCCTACCTCCTCGCTCGTTCCCATTTCTCCGCTCCTGGGAGGGGGAGGGGCGAGGGGTGGGTTGTCTCCTGTCTCCTGTCTCCTGTCTCCTACCCTCACCCATAAGACTTTTGAGCG
>NZ_RCBY01000373.1 GCF_003838195.1 Okeania hirsuta | reverse complement strand
TGGTCACCGTTGCTCCAATGGAAGGTGTAATTGAATCCTTGTGGATTAAACACCACTGCTGTTACTTCCACCATTGAATCTGACAGACAGTTGTAATACAATGAGGCGGCAATTTCATCCCTGTCGAGCAGAAAACTCTTTTTTGTTTGACATCCGGTACTATTATCCGTAACTGACACGGTATACTCCCCAACTTCTAAGTCATCAATATCCTTGTATTAGCACCGTTACTCCATGCATAGGTGTAGTTGCCATCATTAGGAAAGGTCGTCAAGCGAAATGCTTCCATCATTGGTTCCTGCACAAGATACGGGTACGATGTTAGCAGTAAGGTCCAGTGCATTCCACTTTCCTCTACCTGAATCACGCCACTGCAGTTGCCCCCGCCCCATCAGTGAGCGGTCATGCTATATAGCCCTGGCGAGGTGATTTCAGAGTCAGCTCGAAGAAGAATAACCTTCTGGTCCCTCCAGTTTGTAACTAAATGGCTCCATATCGCCGCTGACATCAGCCACTAAATGAGTAGTAGCAGCAGATCCACATCCTAGGGTTCAGCACAAATCTGGTCAATTATAGGTTTTGCGCTTATGGCTCTCCTATTTGCACTCCTCCTCGATACTGCCAAAGAGACATTTGTACATTTTCAAAGAGGTTCCCGGCCCAAATAGCCCCATGGGCGTTTCTAGATCCATTTACTATGACCGAAGCAAAGCCAGCTCTCCTAATACCTCAAAAGCATAAGGTGAAAATAACCGCATCATCAGCCAAGGTCCTGGGTTGTAAACTGCGAATCTGACCAAGCCAAAGTCACATGGCCATCTTCTAGCAACTCAGGTAGGACCCCAAAGGAAGTGTGAGCTTGCCAAGGCAAAATTCCGTGCTTCATAATAACCCAAAAGACTTTGGTCAAATTCGATGGTAAATTGAAGCCCCAGTGATATTTTCGAAGTCTTGTTACCGTGAAATCAAGGCAAACCAATTCCCCTTTTTCAGCCTGTACCTCTTCTGCCTCTAGTAATAAGCATCCTCAAAATTATCCTCTCCTTCTGAAGGCACTTCACAACTAGGAAGAACGGTTTGCAAGACTGTAGAACATCCTTGATTATTGGTAACCGTCACTGTGTATTCTGTGCGGTAGCGCAGGCACGACGATTTTGTGTTCATTTGGCCCCGTTAAAAAAGTTCGCCATTACTCCAATCGTAAGTATAGGGATTGCCTTCAACATCAAAAATCAATGCCATAATTCAACTTCCTCATCCACTCAAACACTTAGAAAAGAGACTCCCTCGAATTCCTTCTTTCGGGACATCGAAACTTTGTACTATGCTACATTTCTGTTGTAGGATCCGTAATAGTAACTGAATAAGGTCCTGGAGACAAATTGGTCAGGGAAGACCGGTCGCTCATTATCCCAGAGAAAAATCCAGGTTCGAATTCGTATTGGAAAGAAAGTTTCAATGCCCCACCTTCCTCCTGATCACAGGGGACAGGTGTAATGTTGCAGCTACAACCGACTCTCCCATTCCCTCCACAACAACTGCACAAGCTTTTGCTATTTCTCCTTCCGCATTACTAAGCTCTAATCGTAGTAGCCTCCCTGCTACAGCTTCGAAGGAGGAAGCATTACTACTAAAGCGTTTGGCCCTGTCCAACTATAGGCCAATGGTTCGGACGCCAGAGCTTGCCTGTACCTCAATGAAGCCCCGACCAATCTCTTCGCAAATGGAAGGAAGTACGCAAAGCTCATCAATCTGCAGATCACTGGCATCTGTACCACCAATTTGAACTTCAGCGCAAGGAAGGTGGCTGAAAGCAGGCGTAGATTTCCATCTATTAGTTCTATAGGTGTAGGTTGTTTGGGAAAACTCCACAATGGTCTTCCAGAATCAACCAGTGGCTGAAAACACAACTTGGCCATCACTTGTCCATCGGCTAATTCACCCTGTGGCGGTCGGGCTAGACCAAGAAAAGTAACTCTGTTTTCTCGTTGTCCAACAGCTGGAGTGCCAAGGAACCAGAGACAGGCCTGGCAAACCAAAATCCTGTACTTCAGTAAATTGCAGACTTCCGGGTCGTAAAGAATGCTACCCTGCATACCCAAGACATTCTGAAAGCCTTGGGTTTTTAGGTTGATACAAAACTCACTGTTGGCGTTAAGCGCTAATGTCTCCAATTGAAAGGAAAACAGGAATTACCGTCTTGGGCCTGTAGAAACTGACTTCTCTAAGAGCAGCGTTAAACAACAAAACAGACAGGTGTAATTTTATAACATTTCACTGGAATTTTTGATAGTAGTTGGGCAGGCAAAGCCATGCTTTCGCACTTTGATTATGATTATGAAATTAGGTGTATATCTTACTATTGGCTCAAAATTACAGGCTAATTCTCCCATGTATTTAAGTACATTATTGTAATTTATAGCTTCAACCCTTTCCCCTTTACTATATAAAAAATCTTATCAGTTACTTAAAAACCTATACTATAGCAAATTATATTTCCATTCTCCGACGCAGCATATAGACCACTTATGCATAATTAGAGATAGAGTCTAGAGATAATTTTAGCAATGCCGATTGCATTATCCCTTCTAGCCCTAGCTTACAAATGACTTTAGTTCGTATAAAATCTTCATGAGTGCTAATTAATCGCAACTAAGATCCATGATTCTTGTCAACTTACTCAAAAAGCTCAGCACTAGAGAACGCACAAAATTTCAGAATTCGTTGCATCTCCCTTTTTCAATAAAAACCAGAAAATTCAGCAACTCTCTAGTATCCTACTGACTTTCGCACCGGATTTCGACCCAGTCCGAATCAACAAAGCAGCTCATTTACAAAGCCATATATGGAAAGGGGCCTTACGAAGAGCTGCGGCTCAATAATCTGATATCAGATCTCGTCCAATTGCTATATGATTACCTCAGCTACTCGCAATTGGAGCATCGGAGACGAGAAAAGGCGCTTCTACTTGAAGCCTTAAAACTAGAGGATTATATAGCAAATCCCAGACAGGCCAAGCGATACCAAAAGATTCAGGAGAAACAACCTTATAGAAACCAAACCTACTTCTGGATTCTTTCTTGCTACACGAAGAACTGGATCAGCTTTCACTGTCCAGTGGAAAGAGAGGGTATGATGTGAACTTGCAACTCAAGAACGACATGCTGGATACCCATTCTATACCTGTAGCAAACTGAGCATTGCTTGTGATGATGACAGTAGAAACACAGTAGTAAATGCCGGCTATCAGTGTTTTTTCTTAGAAGAAATAATCGGCGAAATACAAGACGCGCCCTGGAATTGCACCGCAGCCCGTTCTACAAGTCTATTATAAGACCTCTGGAAATGCTCCAACAACAGGAAGAGACAGCACACCTATTTTCATTGAAGAACCTATGGATCAACCTCTGGAGTCTCTTCCCTGCCCGAGAAACTACGGATTTTATACCATTATGCCCTGAACTACGGCGTCAAGAATGATCAATTCTGGAAGGAGAGAGTTTTACCGAGAGATTCTGGAAGCTTTACAAGATCCTATTGGAGAAAAAATCATTTTCAAGATAAGGCTATCTAACTCAATGGACCTATATCAACCATCGTCACGGCAGGGATTCGGCTCAAGGAATTCAACTGGACCGAAGATTTCATTAATCAATACGCTCTAGCCTGCACCCATCTGAGGAACACAATGTCTACACCTATAATCTAGCCTCCCTCTATTATGCCCGGAAGATTATACGAGCGCCTCTACAATTGCTACATGATGTAGAGTTCACTGAGCCTTCTATCACCTTTCTGCCAAGATCATTCAGCTCAAAGAGCTACTATGATCTACAGGAGAACAGAGGCTTTTTTCTCCTTAAGTGGAAGCCACTCGAATCTATATCACCCGCAATCGCCAACTGTCCGAATATCAAAAAGCGTTTCCAATGCCAATTTCTTGAAATTAGCTACGCGCCTGCTACAGTTGCGGCTAAGATCCACGGTAAATTACGCAAAAGGAAAAGAACAACTAACACAGCGCATCCATCAGCAGTTGGAAAGCAAAAATGTAGCACAAAAGGATGGCTGCAAGAGGCGTCTCCGCTTTGTAGTCCCTTCATTGTTGATGAAAAACACCAGCAATGGGATCGGCCATTGTTCGGTGTTTTCGGGATTGGGGCTATTGTTCAGATGTTTTTCACAACAATACCCCATCCCAAGCCTATCATCGCTCAATAACAACTTCTGTACCGCCATTCCTTCCTCATTCCACAGGCGCACCCAATATAGCCCAGACTGCAATCCTCGTAGATCCAACGCTTTATCTCCGCCTTCAATTCCTGAGATTGAACGAAGGCGCCCCTGGGTATCGAAGAATTGTATCCAGGTGGTTTTCAATTGAAGTCCATTGATCCAGAGTGTCTTTTGTGCAGGTTGGGATAAAAACGAACGGGCAATATATTTTCTGTTTTGGTAATGTCGCTGATGACTTCTACATCAGCATTCACGACCTCCACTGGCACAACTTCCTGTGTATTGGAAATCAGCTTCCACTCCTTCAATTTCAAGATAGAAGTCGACTACTGATTTCTCCTTTCTGGCGCTGACGAATCAGTATATCATCTTCAATGGTAATATTTAATATGACCAATAATACCCCCTCACCTACATTATTTCTGTCAAGACGAGTGATTCGATAGCTAATCTACCAGCATCAGCAAATTCTCTCTGCATGAGCAGCAAGTTCTGCCCTCCTGCCCCGAGCCAGCTTCCTTCGACACTAAAGTGTACCGAGCCGGGAACGACAAGGCTGGGGTCATAAGTCAATTGGAAGGCGAGGCCGTAGACATCCTCGGCGGGGTAATCTTGATTCCCCAGGATCACCGGTAGGCTATAGGTTTGCCCAGCTTGTAGGGTATCTAGCTGGATGGAAAAAGGAATTCCACAGCG
>NZ_RCBY01000372.1 GCF_003838195.1 Okeania hirsuta | reverse complement strand
TTTTTTCTTGCGAGGGTAGCCTTCTTTCCTCTTCCCTCTTTCTTCTTCCTTCTTCCTTCTTCCTTCTTCCTTACCTTTGCTATACAAGACCGATGCTACCGGACATGATATTACTCGAAAAAGGAATTCATCTGATTAGTACCGATGAAATGACGAGTATCCAAGCTAATGAGAGAATTTGCCCCACTCAACCAATAGAGCCAGGACGAGTCGAACGCAATGAGTTTGAGTACATTCGCCATGGCACTCAATGTCTACTGGCCAACTGCCATATTGCCAAAGGACAAATCATTACCCCTTCAATTAAGGCCACCCCCACAGAAGTTGATTTTCTGCAACACATTGAACAGACTATCGATACTGATTCTGATGGAGGATGGATTTTTCTTGTAGATCAACTCAATACTCATAAATCTGAATCATTAGTCCGTCTTGTGGCTCAAGGTTGTGGTATTCAGACTGATTTGGGGGTGAAACAGAAATCAGGTATTCTCCAGTCTATGGTAACTCGTGCTGCTTTTTTGTCTGACGAGTCTCACCGGATTCGCTTTGTTTATATCCCTAAACATACTTCTTGGCTGAATCAAATTGAGTGTTGGTTCTCTATTTTGGCCAGGCGTTTACTCCGGCGTAGCAGTTTCTCTTCCACCTCAGACCTCAAGCAGAAGATACTGAATTTTATTGACTATTTCAACTGTACTCTAGCCAGACCTTTTATCTGGAAATTTCAGGGGTTTTCAGAGGATGATTAACCAGATTCAGATTCATGGTCATACTGACTCAAGGATCCAACTCAATGCCGATCATTTTTAGCTTGGCTATTGACCATTTATTTTACGATCGCGATCACACTTCTGAGTATTCTATCTCAGGAAGAAGGCATTGCTTCTACTGGTCACTTATTTCTGCCATCCTGCACTAGTAGGGTTTAACAATTAATAATTAATAATTAATTATTAATTATTAATTATTACCTCTCCTTGAAAAGAAGAGGATTGACTAATCATGAAAATTTTTCTTTATTATCCCCTGAAAAGAGGAGGCTTTAAACCACAATTTTTCGGTAAGGGAAATACGTTGCTCTGGCTAAAAATGGCTCAAACCTAGATATATCAGGAAAAAGGTTGATTAAATGTAAAACCTAGACTATATAAGGGTTTGATCCTGTTCTTAACATATTTTTTGCCAAAGTACCGATAAAGTAGTTAAAAAAGAGCGATCGCTATATGTCAGCCAGTCTCAAAATTCAGCTAACAGAATCAGAAGAGCAAGAACTTTCAAGGTTGACTCGTGACCAAAAAATTCCCTCGAGAACGAGAACAAGAAAGGAGTTCTGCTAAAAAATATCAATTAAAGCAATATAAATTTAACTCTAATTGCTTAAACATAGAGATACAAAATGATTTATCTTTTTAACGTTTATTTAGGGCAACCTACTTACCTGATCGACTCGAAAACTGCTGTATTAATTTGATATTTATTGAGAATCATGGCAGCAACATTTATTGAGAGCTGTCGCTTTTTAGCTATAAATTTCAGGCGTTTCACGACTAATTTTGAGAAGATGAGCAACGGCAATTATCAAGAAGTAGATGAAACAGAGAATTAAGGATTTTGAAATAGTATGAGATTGAGTGCATCTCAATTTTGAATAAAGCCATAATTTTTTGGCTTTTAGGCAACAGGCAACAGGCAACAGGGAATAGATAGGAAAAAAGTATTTTTGCAAATACTGAGATGCACCCATGAGATTTTGAAGATTGCTGCTTTTCAATAATGTCAAGAGGGTTTTTGCATAGTGCTATAACTAGAACTTTTAAAAGCAGAGAAATATTTAAGTTTATTCTATGCAACTTGACATTTAATTGGTATCAGCAAAATTAATTGTATAGCAATTTTCATTACTACTGTTGACTTATAGAGTATCTAAAATCAGGAAATATTAATAATCAACCTTTATTTTTCCTTCTTGTTTCTTGCTTCTTGCTTCCTCCTTTTACTGTTGATTTTGTTGATCCAACCAAGCTAAAGCAGCAGCAAAAGTTTCAGCTAAAACACTAATCAAGCGATAAAACGCAACAGCACTTAACACAATACCAGGGGAAAATTTTTGCTCCAGTAAAGCCAAAGCAGTTGCTTCAAATACCCCAACACCTCCAGGCGCCCCTGGCACAACTAAACCTAATAGCCATGCTAAACTAAAGACACTAATTATTAATAAAACTTGATTAAATTCAATAGAATTGAACGCCAACATAGTCAACAAAAATCCAGAACCTCGAAGCAAAATGAAACAAATTTCTCCGAAAAAAGGCTTAATTGGATAGCGTACTAATTTTAATTCAGTATGTAGATATGAATCAGATTTTTTAACTGTTAATTTTAGTTTAGCTAAATATTTAATTACCGGGTTTAAAATTCGTGGATGAAGAATAAAAATGACTACAAAAAAACACAAAAATTGTAAAAACAAACTTTCTTGAGTGGAAGCAAATAAAGCAATAGCTAAAGCTGCAGCAGCCATTAAAAGCGGTTCTATCAACACAGTTAAAAGTGCAATTTCAACGGGTACTCCCGCCTGTTTTATTGAAGAAATCCGACCATAAAAATGCCATATATTTCCTGGTAAATACTTGGCAACATTTGTGAGGAGATATACTCTAATAGTCCATCTTAGATTAACTGATTGATTGAATTCTTTAATAATCCAAAACCATACCCATCCAGACCATAAATGAGCTATTATTGTGACGATAAAAGCAGTTCCTAAACTTACCCACCCAGAATCACTAATTCTAATTTCTAGTACTTGTTGCCATTGGTCTTTGAGAGTTTTAGTTAGAAAAAATAAAGTTACTCCTAAAATAATCCACGCCAGATAGGGTTTCAACCTTGATAAAACTTTTTTCATAAAAAATAATACTGATTTGTTGAATAATTGCTAACTCTATGAACTACCCCGCCGTGTAGACGGACGGGGTTTCTAAGTCCCCGTCAACAAAGTCCGCACTTTGAGATTTTGAGCGCTTCATTTGCCCCAGTTGCCTCATCGAGCCTGTATGTTTACGGGTCGAATCAGTAGAGCTTGAGCATCGACGATTAACGAGGCCAGTTCCTAACCCCGGTTGCCGATCTGCAGCAACATTCCACATCACCATGACCGAGCCTTGGTCTCTTGGCACCTCAAAACCACAATCATCACAAACATGGTAACGATTACTCAACTGTGCCCATTCTTTATGAACTGTTCCACAGCTAGGGCATCTCTGAGAAGGCTTGACTCTCCTGGTGTCAATGGTTATATGCAAACCACCTTTACCTAAAATTTTATACAACACCATCTGATTTAATGTTCCAAAGCCAACATCAAGCAGAGAACGGTTGAGACCTGCTTTTTGCTTTGAGCGTTTACCTGTCTTGGCTTTTCGGGTCATGCCTTTAACATTTAATTTTTCAGTAACTACGATGTCATAACAACTAGCAATATCTGTAGTTACTTTATGCTGCCAATCTTGTCTTACGGCTGATTGTTTGGCCTTGAGCTTAGAGATTTTTCTCTTCGCTTTTTTCCATCTACTTGATGCTTTTTGCTTACCTTTAATTGGTCCTTGCTTTCTTTTGAGTTGACGTGAAGCTTGCTGAATTTTTGGGGCAAACTCCCTGTCAAATCTAGGATTACTAATTTCGTCAAAACCATAGCCATCATAACAAGTCAAAGCTGTTTGAGTACCAAGGTCAAAAGCCACCATTGACTCATAATCTAAGGGAGATTTACTGCCAAACAACGGTAATGGTTCCGAGGTCTTGATACTAAATGAAACATACCACTCATCTTTATGAGGACGATAAACAATCGTACAAGTAGTAGGTTTTCCCCAATACTTAAACCTACCCCGCATCCTGAGTCTCATACCCAAGTCATTAAGTGTCACCCATCCACAGTTAACAGAATATTTTTGGCACTTTTCAATTTGCACCTTAAAACCTTGACGACCATCTGGGTAAGTCCAACCGGAGTAATTCCTAATTGACTTAAACTTTGGGCGTTTCCTGATTCCTTTAAAAAAAGCATTATAAGCTAAGTCAACACGCTTGACTGTTGCTTGCAATGAACTTAAATTAAGCTGTTGATAATCGGACCACTGCTGTCTAAAACCTGGTAATGCGTTTTGCTGAGTGAAATAGTCTACATTTGAGCGATTTTTTCTCCACTCAAAACGCCTATGAGCGACACCAGCGTTATACAAAAGCTGGTGTAGTTTTCTGACTAAAAATAGTTTTTCTTTCTGTACTTTTGTCGGATACAGTCGAAAAGTCAATCTTCTATTGGCCATAGAACTATCACCTCTAGATAAAGTTTGAGTCGATATAATTATCTTAACACCAAAAATAAAAATGAGTAGAAATTATGGAAAAAGAATTAAACCGTGGTTCTCATGTAGTCTATGACATTCACCTGCATATATGTTTCGTGACTCAATATAGAAAAAAAGTATTGACTACAAACATGATTAAAGATATGAGGGAAATCATAGAAAAAGTTTTAACTGCTAAACGCTGTTCCTTAGAAGAGTTTGAAGGTGAGCCAGACCATGTACACATATTGATTCAGCTACATCCAGACAATAATATTTCCCAGTTAATATCATCTCTAAAGTCTGCTACCAGCAGAATTATTAGACGAAAATATGCTCAAGAAATCAACCAATTTTACTGGGGAAAAGCTAAATTATGGCATGACTCAAAATGTATAGTTTCCTGTGGTGGCGCACCCTTGGAAATAGTCAAAGATTACATCAAAAATCAGTCGGGAGGTAGACAAACATCTTGATCGAAGCGGATCAACATTTATTTATGTAAGGGGGTGCTTTCCGCCCCACCCTGTGGAGGAGTGGGGAAACCAGCACCCCCTTACCAACCCCCTTATGGTTGT
>NZ_RCBY01000371.1 GCF_003838195.1 Okeania hirsuta | reverse complement strand
TAACTATAGCCATAATCAGCCAGGCTTCCATACGAACTTTTGGCAAAGCAAAACGAAATCCAAAACTCATCAATACAAGGGCTTCAACCCCTAAACCAATAGCTAGCAGATTTTTGTCCAACAGGAGAACAACCGATAGGGTAAGAAATGCACCCAAAACAAGGCAGCAAACCCATTTAAAGGAATCACTGATCTTCTGAAAGCTAAAGGCACATAGAGCTGCCCAGAGCATGGCATTTGCCAAAAAGATCCAACCCATCAAATTCGCTTTGTCAAACTGTGCAGCTAGTCCAGAGCGAATTGATGATTAGTATACTAAGGGAAGAAGAAATGTACAGGATATTTTCCCTGTGAAAATGCTTTAACCAGCCCGCTTTCTTCCATATTGTAGTAAAAATGAAGAGATAGAAAAAGCATGCAGAAAGAATAGTTGACTAAATAAAGAAAACTGATCAGGAGTCAGAAACATCATCCATTCGATGACGCCCACTACACCAATAAGCAAATTAACTTCAGGACTTGCCAATCAATTTTTCTAGCCAAATATAGTTGAGCAGCACTTAGTACAAATAGAAATCCCAGGTAGAGCTCGCCAATGACTTGCGCATCCAACACCAGCGGTATCAAGATGCTCCCAGATAGCTCACCACCCCAGCACCCTAGCCTCAAATTTGAAGGAGGAATAGATGCCCGAGCAGCTGTCGCCGCTACCAGAATAAGGCTCACATAGGGATTTTGAAATAGGGGGAAGAATTCGTTTTGGGGTAAAAAGTAAAAGATCAGGTTAAAAGGAGGCGATTCCCAGCCCCAGAAGTGCGGAGGCGAAATCCTTGTACTTTTGATCCTTTTTATTGAATCGATAGCCCAATAAAATCAGACCTGCCGCTCCGGACAGCGCGAATCCGATCTTGATTCCTTCCAATAGTTGAAGAGAAAGGATGTTCATGAAATAACTCAAGCCGAGCTGCATGAGGTATCCAACCCCAAAAAGTATGGCGATGATTCCCCCAGGGATAAGAAGAAGACGGGCAGTCGGCCTTCTGCTTTGTAATGCTTATGTACGCCTTTGAGGTAAGCAATGATTTGTAGAAGTGGAGCCAGAACAAGCTGAAGCCATATTGGCAGCTCTATAGGCTCTTTTTTGATTTGTTTTCGGACGGGAGGGATTTGTGCATTGTGTTTACCTTCCACTTGCTTTGTGCTGTAGGAGGCAGCTGTGATTAATGCTGCAGGAGATACGTTTTCTTTTTCAGATGGCGAATGCCTGACTTCCGAGGCCTTGAATTCAGCGGGGGGTTTTACCGCCTTTTTTTCTACTTCCTTTACAGGCTTTTGGAAAGTAAGCAGCTCTTGCTCAATGCGATCAATTCGAGCGAGGAGCTCAAGGCTTTTCTGATTGGTCGTGTACCTTAATTGAAGGATTTCATCGCGAAGGGGTTCAATCTTTGCCACAGTTGTGGGCAAAGGAGTACGCATTGCAAACAGGCCTGAAGGCTATTTTCCTTTCCGCAATGGGGGCAGCTAGTATTCGTTTTCATAATGTGGAATTTGATTCCACCTACGCCCCTCCCTTTCACAGTTTCAGGAATGGGCAAATCGAAACGGGAAAAAGGATTTTTTTTTCCTTGTAAATGAGCTTGGATCTACCATTTATCTCTTGTACGCACTGCAAAAAAGGACTTTTAAGCCAGGCTTTCCTTGAGAAAGCGTCCGGTATGGCTTCCCTCAAAGCCAGCGACTTCTTCCGGAGTTCCAGCTAGCAGAACTCTCCTCCTCCCTCGCCTCCCTCCGGACCTAAATCGATGATCCAGTAGCCGTTTTTATGACATCCAGATGATGCTCAATCACGATGACACTATGGCCCGCCTCCACCAGGCGATTTAAACTATCCAAGAGACGCGAAATGTCTGCCAAATGCAATCCTGTTGTGGGCTCGTCCAGGATGTAGAGGACATGAGCACCTCTTCGGAGCTTGCTCAGTTCAGCAGCAAGTTTGACTCTCTGGGCTTCTCCCCGGAGAGGGTGGTGCTGGATTGGCCCAGGGTCAAATATCCAAGGCCCAATTCGTTCAGCAGCTTGATCTGATTATGTACCTTTTTGTGTTCTTTGAAAATGCTTCCCCTTCCTCTAAAGACATATTCAATACATCGGAGATGGTCTTTCCCTGATAAACGACTTGCAAGGTTTCCGGATTAAAGCGAGCTCCTTTGCAGGTTTCACACATACGCTCGACATCGGCATAAAGTACAACTGAGTTTTGATTGTACCTTCTCCCATGCATTCCGGGCAACGGCCGGTTTTTACATTAAACTAAACCTTCCGCCTTGTAGCCTCTTTCTTTAGACAGATCCGTAGCCGCAAAAATCTTCCGGATGTCATCGTAAAAGCCAGTATAGGTGGCGGGATTTGAACGGGACGATCGACCAATGGGTGATTGGTCAATATGGGTAAGCTTTTGCACATGCTCCATTCCCTCAATCGCATCATGCTCTCCACTAAGTATACGGCTGTCGTATATGTGTTTTTGGAAAGCGCTTGAAGAGGATTTCATGGATCAGGCTGCTTTTCCCTGAACCTGAGGCTCCTGTCACACAGACAAATTTCCCCAGCGGAATCTTCTACATCTATATTTTTCAGGTTGTTTTCCCGGGCTCCTTTGATGAATAAGGCATGGCATTGCCTGCTCGCCGCTCAGTGGGAATCGCTATTTTTCTTTTTCCCGATAAAAATTGGCCGGTAGGTGAAGACGCTTCTTGCATAAGGGCATCTATGCTTCCCTCAACTACTACTTCCCCTCATGAATACCTGGGCCAGGACCCATTTCCACGATATAATCAGCTGCTCGAATCGTTTCCTCATCATGCTCAACCACAATGACCGTATTTCCCAAATCCCTCAGTCGATTGAGGGTAGAAATCATGCGTACATTGTCTTTGGGATGCAGGCCGATGCTGGGCTCGTCAAGAACATAGAGCATTCCCATAAGGCCCGATCAATTTGGGTGGAAAGGCGAATCCTCTGAGCTTCGCCTCCCGAAAGGGTTCCCGATCTTCTGTTCAGGTTCAGGTAATCCAGGCCAATTCCCAGCAGCAGGTCCAATCGAGCAATTATTTCCTTCAGGATTTGCTTTCCCGCTTCCTTATCCTCGCAGGCTTTACATTCTCCAGAAAAGCCTTCATCTCCTGAAAACTCAGCTCCCCTAATTCGAAAATATTTTTCCCACCTATCCGAAATCGCTGGCGACTGTCCTTTAAGCGGGCACCCCACAGTCGGGGCACTTATGTTCTACCATCACCTTTTTCAGCCACTCTTCCATGCCCGAATTCGCATCCTGCCTTTGTCGGTACCATTTATAGTTTCGTTCGATGTTCCCGGCAACCCCTCATAGCCTATCTGATCCCCGATCATACGGTACCAGGCACCTCTCGCTTTTGGGTCTTTTTCTGCTTTTGCCCCGGGAGGCAAAAGCAGGGTATATTTTTCTCCTTTTCGTCCCATACAGGAGCATTTCCTGGATCTCGGGAGACAAGTCCCGAAAAGGAGTATCCAGGCTAAAACCATAATGCAAAGACATACTATGCATATGCCTTCCGTGCCAGTTATCAGGATTGAACTTAGCCGCTTCTTCGATAAAGCATCCTTCTGCTATGCTTCTGGAAGGATCAGGCACCAATAAGTCTACGTGCACCCGCATATAGGTACCCAGTCCAAGGCAGGTACGACAGGCAGATGCCGGCTCATTAAACATGAAAAAATTGGGGGTTAAATCTGCACTCAATATACCGCTTTCTGACAGCTTTAACTTTTTGTACAGGCGTTCCTGCTGAGCATCATCGCTTGGGACCCGAATGCGCAAGTAAGGATCCCCCATGAGGATGGCATTGTTGATGCTGGTTAGCATTTCCTTGTCCGCACTTTTCCGCAATGGAAGCTATCAATGAGCACCTCCATCTGGTAGTCACGACTTTCGTCTATGTCAATATCCTCTTGCAGATCGTACAATTTACCATCTATGTACATCCTGCGATAGCCTTTCTTCCGAATCTCCGTAAATAGAAATGAAAAATCCTCCCCATAAACCGGGTAAATCGGGGCTCGCAACTCTATCTGGCTCCCCTCTTTCAGCGACATCAAAGCATCCAGGATAACAGATGCCGACTTTATGGATAATAGCTCTTCGCTCCAGGGATTATATCCCTCTGAAATGGTTGCATAAAGAAGGTTCAGGTAACTGGCGATATCCGTCATAGTACCCACAGTAGATCGGGGATTTCGCTGGATGGTTTTCTGTTCGATGGAAATGACAGGTGAAAGTCCGTAAACAAAATCTACATCAGGCTTATTGATTTGGGAAATGAACCGCTTGGCATAGGTAGAAAGGGATTCCATGTAGCGCCTTTGTCCTTCCGCATATATGGTATCAAGGCAAGGGAAGATTTGCCAGAACCAGAGAGCCCTGTTACTACGATCAGTTTTTCCCGAGGTATCCTGATGGATACGTTCTTTAAGTTGTGTACACGTGCTCCCTGTACTTCAATATGACTTCTTTTCATTGGAGAAGTGATAGTGTTTAAACGTGTTAGTGTTTTAGGGTGTTGGCGTGCGAGTGAATGGAAAGCAGGAGTTTAGGAGCATTTGGTAGGAATAAGTTAATAATAAGCTAGGTACATAATCAAACTAAATTGACGAAGGATTACATACTTCCCACTGCCCTAATCCTTTTACTGAAGAGTACGTGTTAGGGGCTAAGAATTGGGATCAAGGCCATTACCAGATAGGCTCATTAAAAAACGCTAATACTCCTATACCCTAAAACGCTAACACTCAATAATAAAACGCCATCTCCTCCACTTCTTCCAGGCTTGTGGGTGTCAATCGATGCGGAAGTGAAGTACGATGAATGATCTCTTTATCCGCTAACCACTCACAGGCACCTACCAGGCCCTGTATATTCATTTGCTGTTGCGCCCAGGTATCAATTTCCGTTGCACTTTTGATT
>NZ_RCBY01000370.1 GCF_003838195.1 Okeania hirsuta | reverse complement strand
TTTTGTTGCGGATGTCGCAATAGGAGTTTTTACTCAATAGTTGTTTTTGTTGCGGATGTCGCAATAGGAGTTTTTACTCAATAGTTGTTTTTGTTGCGGATGTCGCAATAGGAGTTTTTGCTCAATAGTTGTTTTTGTTGCGGATGGGATTAGCAGTATCGGGGGCAATTCTACAAAGCTTAATCCGTAATCCTTTGGCAACTCCAGGTATTATTGGCGTGAATGCTAGACCTAGTTTAGCTGCAGTGGTAGTAATTGTACTGTTGCCAAATGCTCCTCTCTTTGCTATACCTATTTCTGCCTTTGGTGGCGCGATCGCTATTTCAATTCTCATTTACCTACTTGCTTGGGAAAAAAGGAACTCAACTATGTACTTAGTTTTGATTGGTATTGGTTTAAATACCATCGCCAGCGCTTTAACTACTGTAATGGTGACATTCGGCGAATTACAGCACTTTTGAGGATAGTGAGGTACAGCTATAAGACTATTTATTTCTATAGAACCCATTTGAGATCTATATAATTATGGTAGTCAAGTCTTTTCGCGCATTAATTTTGAGGAAAATTCAGTTGAAGGAGTGTTGAATTTTTTGTATTATCTCTCCCCAAATCTTCCCTCTTAACCTTTTCTCTCTTACCTTCTGTCTCCTGTCTCCTGTCTCCTAGTCAAAAAAACTTGATATTTATATGAAGATACGGTTAGGGGTTCTATATTCCCTGTTGCCTGTTGCCTAGAGGAATAAAACTTTGTACTTCATCAACTAGAAAACTGCTGTAAATAGTGTTTCTCAAGCTTTAATTTGGATTACAGGTAGTGTCCACGGCCGCAGTTGGGAAAACGTTTTGCCATTACTACATCAGAATTAGTAGCAACAATGATCTATTAATTTTAAAAAAATAACTCAATAAGCTTTGGCTACTACAGAACTTTTGGACTTGGTAGGGCGATCGCCGGATTCTCTGTCTGGAGGCCAAAGGCAACGAGCTTGGATTGCGATGGCCTTAGCTCAAGATACAGAAATTTTATTGTTGGACGAAACAACTACTTTTTTGGACTTAGCTCACCAGATTGAACTTCTGGATTTGCTCCAGGATTTGAATGATTATCAGGGGCGGACCATAGTTATGGTTTTGCACGATCTGAATCAAGCTTGTAGATATGGGGATAATTTGATTGTGCTACGGGATGGCCAAATTGTGAGTCAGGGCTATCCAGAGCAAATGATGACAGTGGGAATGGTTCGTTTAGTATTTGGCTTAGAGTCTCAAATTATTCAAGACCCTGTAAGGGGGACACCAATGTGCATACCAATGGGTTGCAAAACTTGACAAATTCAAAATATTTGTATATATCTATCTAGTTAAGAAGTTTTATCATTTAATTTTGATATAGCAAAAAATCTCAGACCATACGGAAAGTTTTGCTAACACAGAACTTTCCGGGATAATTTTGTGCAAATGTTTTCACGGAAAGTTTTGCTAACACAGAATTTTCCGGGATAATTTTGTGCAAACGTTTTCTATGTCTTATAGAAACAATGAGGCATTGCCTCAATGTAATGGTAAGTAGCTGAAGGTAAAATTGAAAAACTTATGTTTTGCGTTGATACTTAATCTAAAAATCATTACCATTCAGCAACGCTCCTATTTATGAAGATTCGATGAAGAGGAAACTCGTATTTATGAAGATTCGATGAAGATTCTATATTTCATAGCATATCCGAGGAAACTCGTATTTATGAAGATTCGATGAAGATTCTATATTTCATAGCGTATTCATCGAAAAATTATGATATATCTAAAAAGATGAAGAAATTTAGGGAATAAAAATAAATAATCATGGGTGAGAATCAGGGTAACAACGCGGTGGATGTATCTGGATATTTTTTCACGTCCATAGTATCAACTGACAAACAGGATTACGCGCCTGGTGAAACGGCAGTAATTACTGGGAGCGGCTATACGCCGAATTCGGAGGTGATAGTTGAGATTACAGATGACCCGGATGATCCGGGGGATGATGGTGAAGTAGATGTATATAAACCCATCAACGTGACTGTAGATGAATCTGGTCAGTTTACAGTCGAGTGGTTTGTGCCCATTGATAATAATGGTACTGGCAACGGTCCCCCCGATGCCTTAAATGCAACGTTGAATTTGACCGCAACGGGAAGTGGTGCAGATTTGATGTTTGGCACATCAGATGACGAGGTGGCGGTAACGACCTTTACTGATGCTCTGCTGGCAGATCCTGTACAGACTTATTTCGTACCTCTGCCAGAAGATGATTTATTCAAGACCTTTGACACGATCAACTCAGTTGCTAATGGCGATATCAATAATGTAATCTCAGTGGCGATCGCCGCAGATAACACTATAGTCTATTACGACCACTGGGAAGATGGTTACGATCCGAACCCTAATGATACGGTCAATAAACAGGCCAGTACGGAGATCTGGGGGGATGGCGACCTGACTAATGGGATTGCACCTGGTACTGTTGATGATATTCTCAGTGGTGGGGATGCGATTGTCCTGGATAATGCTATTCCTTCTGCCAATAACTACCGAAATCCCAACACCATCCTGTATGATGGTGCTGACAGAATTCAGACCACACTGCCTATTGCCGTGACCCGCTTTGCCTTCCCAAACAATCCAGGTTCTCTTATGGCAGGTGCAGTTGAAGTTTTCAACCAGGATTCTTGGGGCGATCGCTTCATTGCACCCGTGGGTGTAAACACAGCAAGCAACACTAATGCCTTTCAGTATTCGGTCTTTTATGTAATGGCTGGCGACGATGGGACAGAGCTGTTCCTGAATGGCTTGCAGATAGACATTAACGGCGACAACGTGATTGATGCTAACGATGTCCTGAACATAGGTGATAATTTTGTTATTGAAGATCTCCAAGAAGGGGATGAACTGACTTCCAGCAGACCAGTTCAGGTAGACCTTGTAACAGGTGACATTGGTGATACCTACGAATTACGGTGGTACGCCCAAGTTGATGCCGATGAATGGTCTAACGAATACATTACCCCAGTTGCTGAGGAAGTTGGTTCCACAGGTTACTGGTTCTATAACCCCAATGACTCAGAAATTACAATTTCCTATGAGGGCGGGAATAGTCCCAATGGAGACTTCAATGTTGCGGCCAACAGTTCCAGATTTATAGAAGTGGACTCTGATGGTGACATCAATTTGTCTGGGGATAATTACTCTGGTCTGCGCTTCTTTACAGATGGTACTAATAACGGTGGCGCTACGCCCAATTTCTATGGTTTAGCCCAAGTAGATGCAGACGGTGGTGGCCAAATTTTTGATTGGGGCTTCCCTTTAATACCGACCGATCAGCTAAGCTCACAGGTGCTGGTGGGATTAGGACGCGGTGCGACCGATGATGGTCTGCCTCTCAACGATCAAGGGGAAGAAAGCAGGAGTGTTGTTTGGGTAACGCCCATTGAAGATAGCAACATCTTTATTGACTTCGATGGGGATGGCACATTTGACAATAACGTTGCTGTGGATGCCTTAGATTCACTGCGAATTGTGGATGATACTGTCCTATTCTCTGGGGCTGAAGGTGACCAGGATCTGACCGGAGCTATTATTGTTTCCAATACCTCTGCGGATGGCAATGGCCAGCCAAATGGGAATCCAGTCAGCATTGCAGCTGTCTGGGGACAAGATCCACCGCGGTCGTTGTCCAATGATGGCGAAGCTTTAGATTTAGGAACGGCGATCGTGCCATTGGCTAATCCTGCTATTAATAAGGAAGCCGTTAGTGTTACCAATCCAGATGGTTCCACGGATAGCGATGGCATTGTAGACCAGGTTGGCGATGTCATTAATTATGAGATTGCAGTTAGTAATGTCGGTTTCCAAGACCTAACAGGTGTCAATGTCACAGACCCCCTCTTAGCCGGAAATCTGAGTGGCCCTGTTGAGTCTATAAACACTGATGGCATTTTAGAGCGTGGAGAAACTTGGACTTACACAGGAAGCTATACCGTTCAGCAGTCTGACATTGATAGCAATGGTGGTGGTGATGGGGATATCGACAACACTGCCACAGTTGACACCAATGAGACACCTCCGTCCAGCGATTCTGAGGAAGTGCCGATAAATCTGAGCAGCATTAGCGGTAATGTTTCAGAGGATACTGATAACGATGACACTGGTGATGTCAACCTCGCAAACGTCACGGTGGAGTTGCTTGATGACCAAGATACGGTGATTGCCACCACCACTACTGATGTAGATGGCAACTATGAGTTTAATGACTTAGAGGCGGGTGATTACACTGTTCGTCAGGTTAACTTGCCTGGTTACAGCAATGTTAGTGATACTGATGGAGCTAACGACAATCTGATTAGCGTCACGCTGCCTGGAGATGTAGATTCCACGGGTAATGATTTTGTGGATGAGCGAGTTGGCAGCATCTCAGGTACAGTAACCGAAGATACCAATAACAATGGTACAGGAGATAATCCTCTAGCAGACGTGACTGTCACCTTGGTAGATGACCAGGGCAATCCTGTAGCCACAACAACGACAGGTACAGATGGTAGCTACACCTTCACAGATGTAGAACCTGGTGATTACCAGGTGGTACAAACGAACCTACCTGATTATCAAGATGTCAGCGACCAAGATACAACCCCTGATGGGGATGCAGCAGATAACAACACCACTGTAGACAATATTGTAGGTGTAACTGTTGACCCTGGTGAAAATGATACTGGCAACGACTTTGTGGATGAGATTCCCAATGGCAGCATCTCAGGTACAGTAACCGAAGATACCAATAATGATGGTACAGGAGATAATCCTCTAGCAGACGTGACTGTCACCTTGGTAGATGACCAGGGCAATCCTGTAGCCACAACAACGACAGGTACAGATGGTAGCTACACCTTCACAGATGTAGAACCTGGTGATTACCAGGTGGTACAAACCAACCTACCTGATTATCAAGATGTCAGCGACCAAGATACAACCCCTGATGGGGATG
>NZ_RCBY01000037.1 GCF_003838195.1 Okeania hirsuta | reverse complement strand
AAAGCCAAAAATTTATCGCTTTTAGGCAACAGGCAACAGGCAACAGGCAACAGGGAATATATAGAAAAAGAGTATTTTTGCAAATATTGAGATGTACCTATTGAGATGCATCCTCTTTAATTATGGCTTACCGATTAAATTTCAAACCATTGACTGAGATAGGCTAAAGCCTTTTTTGGGTTGAAAAAAATACCAGGTTTTCAGTCCAAAACCCTCAAAAAGTTAGCATAAAAGGCATAATAATTGCAGAAAAATCACTCTAATAATTGTTCCGACTACCTCCTAATTAAATTCTATTCTCCGCTCCTCCTAACTACTCCCCCACTCCCCTACTTCCCTACTCCTGAAAAAAACTTTTTCAGCAAACCCTAATTGAAGGCGATCGCCATTCCGATTAAGACCAAGCGGGATGAGATAATATAGAGGCAAACATTCGCACCCCACGCAGTAAATTGGATAGAGGTAGATGGCCTTTTGGCGCACTCAAATCCCAGGTAAATTCATTTGGATATCTCGTCCAAGTATTGCCATTTTTCCAGCCAATTTTGGGCAGCAACTTATCCCAATTTTTACCTACCCTTAACCACATTTCTCTCTGTACAGAATACCCAAATTTACCTTCTGAATAAACCAACCACATAGTATTAATAGTCTGGAAATCTGGAATAGGAATACTATCTACTTCTGAAAAATAAAGCCATTTTCTTTGTATAGCTGCCTCTCCTGCCAATTCACACAATTTTTGCATAGTTAATTTATCAGCTTCTAAAAAATCTTGATGAGCTAGTTTGATTTGTATATGACTATAGTCAACATTAGATTCTGATTTGATCGGTACAATTCCTAGAGGAAAGTTTTTATTTATAAATTCATCAACTTTCGATGAATCTATTTGACGTAAAACTTGGTATATTTTTCCTGAAATTATAGTAGGTGAATCTGATTTTTGTGCTTGTAAAAATTCCATTAATATTTGCCAACCATCATTCCCTGTTTGGGCCAAAATAGGAATTACTTGTAGCTGTTTTTTTTCAGAACCAGATTCTAATTGAGACTGCAGTTCAGCTATATTAGATGAAGCGTTTGTTGTAGAATTAATCCTTGATTCTGTCATAAAATTACTGTGTATTTCAGCTTTTGAAGTTATATGAAATATAAAAAAGAATGCTACGAATAATTTAGCTGGTTAAAAAACTTTACCCAGAAATGTCGATTTGACTCAAAACAGAGTTTTACTCTAATAAATGATATGTAGGTTGTTCCTACTAACTCGGCCCTCCTGTACCTCGCCCTACTGATGGCTCCCCTACCTGACTCCTGGAAACAGCCGTGCGTATTTGTAGCCAAAATCTTAGTATTTCATATTAATTGGTAATTTACAACTATTTATTATCTAAAATACGATTAATAATTGCAGTAGTGGAAGTCGAAACTTCTATTTGAACTAAAGAAATTTTACCACCATATCCCATAACTATTGATGCTTCGGGTAATGTTTCAACCGAATAGTCCCCACCTTTAACATAGATATCAGGTTTCAGCCGTTCTATCAGATGAGTAGCAGTCGTTTCATCAAACATTACTACTCCGTCCACTGGTTTCAGAGCGACTAAAACTTCTGCCCGTTGGTCTTGGGGAATAATTGGCCGCACAGGATATCCCGATTGTTGTGGCTTAATTTTTTGTACCGATCGATCACTATTTAACCCTACTATTAGCGAGCGTCCCAAAGATTTAGCTGCCCATAAATAGCGAATATGTCCTGCATGAAGTAGATCAAAGCATCCATTTGTAAATACTAAAGGTCGCCAATCAGTTGGTTGAAAATTGATTGTCTGTTCTAGTTCAATTAAATTGTACAAACCAGAAATTAGTTTTTGGGAGTCCATTCTTTAATATTTATCTTTAATGTTTGATCTTCATTGACGTTTTGTCCAGTAGGTACTTGATATCCATTTTCAAAAGCATAACGAACCAACTGGGAGCGATTTTCTAAACTTAACTTTCTCATTATTTTACTCAAATGAGTTTGTACAGTTCGAGGACTAATAAATAGGCGATCGCTGATCTGTTTATTTGTCAAACCTTGAGCTACTTCCCAAAAAACTCTTTCTTCTGCTGGAGTTAGAGGTAGTGGTTCGGGGATTTCCTGAGATTTTGTTGTTTGAGTTAGATGCTTTTCAATAAGCTTTTTTATTTCCAAATGAACTCGACGAGAACGGTCTAATTGAGCCTCAATTTTTGCTACCAATTCTCGCATTTCAACAGGCTTATTTATATAATCATCTGCTCCCATAGATAAACCCAAAATTCTGTCTTCTAACTCTCCTTTACTCGATAGAAATATAAATGGTACTAATTTACCTAAATCACTAGAGCGTAAACGTTGACAAAATTCCAAACCATCCATTTGTGGCATCATTATATCAGAAACAATTAAATCCGGATTTAATTGTTCTAATATTGATAGTGCATCTAAACCAGAATTTGTATCTTTGACCTCATATCCTTGTAATTCTAGATGTCGTTTTAATAGAATTCTTAAGCTGTCTTCATCATCTACTATTAGTATTTGTTTCTTGTTCTCAATGTTATCGTTCATTGCTGATTTAATCCTCCTCGTTTACCCATTTATACTAGAATAATATCTTTTTTTAATATGATATAGTAGATCTAGTAATTTCAAATAAGAATGAAACACTTTTTCTGCTGAAAGTCTTTCAAGGCAAGAAACCCTTGTCTCAATCTAAACTGAAATGACTATATTTGTGATTTTCATTAGTATTTTTTTTTGTCGACTGTAGTTTTTAGCATTATTTCTTGTTTTTAACAATTACTGAATCAATTAATTTTTTTGAGATTGTTATTTAACTTAATACGCAATCTTTCCTAATTTATTTGAAAATTACTATAAAAAAGTCAATATGATAGGTTTGAAGATCAAAAATAAAACTGTTAAAATAAGCTTAGTCAAGTAAAAAAATTGGGTATTGTAAAAAATGGTAGCAGTTTGGACTATTTATAGACCATTATTACACAATATATACTTCAGTACCATCAGTAGTAGAGTGCATCCTCAGAATTTAAGACCTGCTATACCCACAAATGAACGATAATTTTATAACTGAGTAAAATGCCATGAAAGCAACAAACATTCGTCAATATTCCTCCATAGCTGCTAGGACTCTTACAATAGTAGGGATAATTATGATTTTGTCTTCTCTACTTGACTTTGTAGTATTGTCAATTCCTTTCAATATAAGTAGTAGAGCATGGCAAATTGGTCTAGTGACACAGTTAGTTGATCGAGGAATTATTCCTATGGTAGGAATGGCCTTATTATTTACAGGCTATTGGGTAACCAGTAATTCTGGCCTCCAAAATAACTCCACATCCTCCATATTAGATTTGAGATTTTGGGGACTTTTACTAGCGAGCTTATTAGGACTAATATATTTGTTACTATTTCCTCTACATTTAAATAATACTCGTCTAGCTCGGGCAGAGGCCATTGAACGAATAAATCAGCAAGCAAGTACAGCTGAAACACAATTAGAAGCTCGTGTCAGTACCAGCGAATTTCAAAATCAGATACAACAAAGACAAAGTCAATTAAAAAATCAATTTAGTACTTTGTTAGGAGATGAAACTAGGCTGAATGAAGCGTTAGAAAATGAACAATTATCAGAGCAAGTGAAAAGCTTGTTAGAACAATCAAAACAAAATCCTCAAATTATAGATGAATTTCTCAATCGTCAGGCACAACAATTACCAACTCAACTTTTAACTAGAATTCGTACTCGCAAGCAAGAATTAGAAGAACAAGCTAACAGCAATTCTTTTAAATCAAGTGTTAGAACAGGTTTTAGCAGTTTACTTTTAGCAGTAGGCTACATTATGATTGGTTGGACAGGTTTAAAAAATATGGGAATTATTAAAGGTAAAGGACGTCGCCAAAATCCTGCTAGATAGTTAATTGAATGCAAAATAATATCTCACAATATTTACAGTATTTAGAGATAAGAACTTTAAATAATTAGGTAGGGCATTCAACAATTAATAATTAATAATTAACAATTAATAATTACCTCTCCTTAAAAACAAGAGGGTTGACGCAAAAGGGAAATTTTTTTTATTTTTTATCCTTTAAAGGAAAGGCTGTAAACCTTAATTATTAGGTAAGAGTTAATTGTTGACAGTAAGGATAAGGTATAAACTTCATCCTAATGATCAATGCCCTACCTTTGAATATCATAATTTCATTTCCGCATTTACGAGCTTAATAACAAAGAGCAGTTACTAAAATTTACCGAATGTTCTCAATTTATATACTGACTTACAACGAAGAGATAGATATCGCTGCTTGTATTGGGTCAGCAATGTTGTCAGATGACATTATAATAGTAGACTCCTTAAGTAGCGATCGGACTGTAGAAATAGCAAAACATTATAATGTAAGAATAGTTCCACACAAATTTGAAAGCCATGGAAAACAACGAACATGGATGCTAGAGGAAGTTCCTACAAAATACGAATGGGTCTATATCCTAGAAGCAGATGAACGAATGACCCCGGAATTATTCAACGAATGCCTAGAAGTAATAAACAGTCAAAAAGAATATATTGGGTATTATGTTGCAGAGCGGGTCATGTTTATGGGGACTTGGATTCGCTACAGCACACAATATCCCCGGTACCAGATGCGCTTATTTCGTAAAGACAAAGTATGGTTTACCGATTATGGTCACACAGAAAGAGAAGTTTGTGACGGTCCCACAAGTTTTTTGAAAGAAACTTATCCCCACTACACCTGTAGCAAAGGAATTTCTCGGTGGATAGAAAAGCACAATCGCTATTCTACAGATGAAGCAGCAGAAACAGTTAGACAACTAGAAACAGGAAACGTATCTTGGAAAAATCTATTTTTTGGAGTTTCAGAAGTAGATAGAAGACGTGCCCTCAAAGATTTTTCCTTACGCTTGCCCTTTAGGCCAATAATTCGCTTCATATATATGTATATTTTCCTGAAAGGATTTCTTGATGGCCAAGCAGGATTAGCTTGGTGTACCTTGCAAGCTTTCTACGAATATCTCATACTAATTAAAGTCTGGGAAATAAAAAATATGCCTGTACCATCATTAACTTCAGTCATCGATGCCAATTCATCAAAAGTAGAAATAGAGGCACAAGGGTGAAATATAACTTAACCATTGGAACAACTGCTAAATAGCTATACTGATTAAGTTGTTGAGTTTACTGATTATATTATGTAGCCCCACCCACAAAGGCTGATTCATAACTTGAGTATTGCAAGGTAAATCAAAATTAATCGTCAATATTCCCCAGTAAAAATCGTAAATCTACACAAAACCTAAATAAATTTAAAGTATGCATCTGAGCGAAATTTCTCATCCTAACCAGTTGCAGGGTCTTTCAATTCATCAATTAGAAGAAATTGCTAGACAAATAAGAGAAAAACATCTAGAAACTGTTGCCACCAGTGGAGGACATCTAGGTCCGGGATTAGGAGTAGTAGAACTGACCCTGGGTCTCTACCAAACTCTCGATCTAGATCGGGACAAAGTCCTATGGGATGTCGGCCACCAAGCTTATCCCCACAAAATTATCACGGGTCGATATCACAATTTCCATACCTTGCGGCAAAAAGATGGGGTGGCAGGTTATCTAAAACGTTGTGAAAGCAAATTCGACCATTTCGGTGCGGGTCATGCTTCTACAAGTATCTCTGCTGCTTTAGGAATGGCCTTAGCTAGAGATATGAAAGGAGAGAATTTTAAGGTAGCAGCAATTATCGGTGATGGCGCTCTAACTGGTGGTATGGCCTTAGAAGCTATTAACCATGCAGGTCACTTACCTAAAACTAATATGCTGGTAGTGCTAAATGATAATGAGATGTCCATCTCTCCTAATGTGGGAGCTATTTCTCGCTATCTTAACAAAATGCGCCTCTCTCCACCAATCCAGTTTCTCAAAGATAATTTAGAAGAACAATTCAAACATATTCCCTTTGTAGGTGAAACCTTTACACCAGAAATGGAAAGGCTCAAAGAAGGGATGAAGCGTTTGGCAGTATCAAAAGTGGGAGCAGTTATTGAAGAATTGGGCTTCACTTATATTGGTCCTGTTGATGGACATAACTTAGAAGAACTAATTACAACCTTCAAGCAAGCTCACGAAATTCCTGGGCCTGTATTAGTTCATGTTTCTACAACTAAGGGTAAAGGATATGCGGTGGCAGAAGAAGATCAAGTCGGCTATCATGCTCAAAATCCCTTTAATCTAGCTACTGGCAAAGCTTTACCAGCAAACAAGCCAAAGCCTCCCAAATACTCTAAAGTTTTTGCCCATACCCTGGTTAAACTTGCCGAAAATAATCCTAAAATTATCGGTATTACTGCTGCCATGGGAACTGGTACCTGTCTGGATAAACTTCATGCTAAGTTGCCAAAACAATATATTGATGTTGGTATTGCCGAACAACACGCTGTTACTCTAGCTGCGGGGTTAGCTTGTGAAGGGATGCGACCTGTGGCGGGTATTTACTCGACTTTCTTACAACGAGCTTATGACCAAATTATCCATGATGTTTGTATTCAAAAGTTACCTGTGTTCTTCTGTTTAGACCGCGCTGGAATTGTGGGATCTGATGGCCCTACTCACCAGGGAATGTATGATATTGCCTATTTACGTTGTATCCCCAATATGGTAATCATGGCACCTAAAGATGAGGGTGAGTTGCAACGGATGGTGGTTACTGGGATTAACTATACAAATGGTCCTATTGCGATGCGGTATCCTCGTGGTAATGGTTATGGTGTGCCATTAATGGAAGAGGGTTGGGAAGCTATTCCTATTGGTAAGGGTGAAATTCTCCGTAATGGCGATGATGTTTTGATATTGGGCTATGGTTCGATGGTACATCCTGCCGTGCAAACTGCCGAAATTCTCAGCGAACATGGTATTGCAGCTACAGTGGTAAATGCTCGTTTTGTCAAGCCTTTGGACACAGAATTAATTTTGCCTTTGGCACAACGTATCGGAAAAGTTGTGACTATGGAGGAAGGTTGTTTGATGGGTGGCTTTGGTTCGGCAGTTACGGAAACATTGATGGATAATAATGTGCTTGCACCTGTGTTACGTTTGGGTGTACCTGATAAGTTGGTAGATCATGCTAAACCTGATGAGTCGAAGGCAGATTTAGGTTTGACTCCTTCTCAGATGGCAGAACGTATTTTGCAGAGTTTTAAGTCGAAGTTATCCACTGTTAACGTTTAATATTTTTGTTGGAAGTTTTTAAATAGACTTCTGGTGAAAAGTTAATTTAGGGAGATTCCATGGAACCTCCCTACAAGTTTTTCTCTTAAAGGCTTATTTGCTGTCTTATTTAATTTTTATTCTTAAGTAGAAAAAGCAAAATTTATGCAAAAGGGGAAATAATGGACAACGCGGTACACCGGAACTATAGCTACATTAAAGTGCATCCGATCGCAGGTGCAATTGGGGCTGAAATCCAAGGGGTAAATCTGGCAGAACCCCTCAAAAGTGAAGTCGTTGAGGAGATTCGCCTTGCCTTTCTCGATCACTTAGCGATCTTTTTCACTAATCAAGAACTTACCCCTCACCAACAGCTTGCCTTCGCCCAGAAGTTTGGTAAGGTAATGGAGTACCCGCTGCTTCAGGGATTGCCTAAATGTCCGCAGATCACACCGGTAGTGAAGTTGGAGCATGAGCGGGCGAACTTTGGGGGTATGTGGCATTCCGATACTACCTATCTAGAGCGTCCACCGATGGGGAGTATCCTCTACGCTGTTGAGATTCCGCCATACGGTGGCGACACTCTTTTCGCCAACCAGTATATGGCTTACGAAACCCTATCGGAAGGTCTTAAGGAGACCCTGCAAGGACTTGTTGGCATCAACACCTCGTCAAAAGCTCATGCCTTTCTAAGCAATGCTAGTCTTGAGCAGGAGGTGATAGTCGGCACCCATCCAGTAGTGCGCACGCACCCAGAAACTGGGAGGAAGGCGCTTTACATAAACACTAACCATACAAAGCACTTTCAGGGGTGGACGGTGTCCGAAAGCCGACCTCTGCTAGACTATCTCTTCGAGCATCAAGTCAGACCGGAGTTCACCTGCCGCTTTCGCTGGCAGCGTGGTTCCCTTGCCTTCTGGGATAATCGCTGCACTCAGCATAATCCGGTGAATGACTATCAAGGGTTCAAACGTATCATGCATCGTGTTACATTGGCTGGGGACAAGCCGTACTGAATGCTGAGAATGTATACCGTTTTACGGAAGTCAAAAGTTAAAAGTCAAAAGTTAAAAGTAAGATTTTATAGGCTTAAAAGTTTGACACTACAGTAATTACAGGAAATTATTTCACACAATAAACAGGGTTTATTACCCTAATTTTTGTTGTTCAAATCACGAAATTTCGTTGATAAGCCCGGTTAAGGAGTTATTGTAACATGGAATATAAATATCACGGTACAGATATAGACGGACCTACTCTCAATCCAGAGGAACTGTACGTTCGGAATAGGAATCTGAACGACCTAATTGGTAATTTGACATTTACTGGGGCTATTTATCACTTATTGATGGGCAAAGAGGCAACTCCATCCCAAGAACAACTTCTCGATCGCTATCTTGCAAGTGCGCTTTCTTCTTTAACAGAGGAGGATACAGCTATAGAAGTGATTAAAACTGTAGTCGCTTCGGGTGCAACTTATTCTCAGGCAATTATTGCAGGGTTAATGGTTGACAAAACGAAGTCATTTGAACAGACGATCGCGCTCGTTGACTTGGAGGCAATAGGATTGGATCGAGACAGTCAAATTGGACTATATTATGTTGGTCTAATTCCTTCCTTAATGGTTATTGCTCTCGAAAGTATCCAGTGGATTAAAGAAAATAAGGAAAAATTTTTTGACCACCAAAAAACTTATGGGAAAAGAGTTTTGACTGAGGGGAAAGACTATATTGAATCTATATTTACGCTTTGTACTAACAGAAATTTTAGCAACTCAACTGAGAGAAAAATATTCAACGATATTATGGTTAGCTTGCATGCTGGTTGGGGGTTTCTTGCTCCCTCAGTTATGTTGCCCAGGGTTGCCACGAGTACGAGAGTTCCTATGCACCAAGCGATCGCAGCAGGTTTTACAGCGGCAGGCCCATCCCATGTTGGAGCTTGCGAAAAAGCAATGGAGTTCTTTACTGCCGTTCACAAACAATGTTCGGGAGATATAGAAGCAGTAACGATCAAGATATTGGAAGATCGCCTGGCTAAAAAGGAGAAGATCCACGGTTTTGGACACCCAATGTTTAAGGCAGATTCAAGAAACCCTCGTCTACGGTCAATTATATCGGAGATCGATATGCGATCGGACTTTCTTCAAATTTATGATATTACGGCAGAGTTTTTGAAAGAGAAACGGGGAATTTATCCAAACATTGATAGCATTAGCGCTGCTGTATTTTTGTCTCTGGGAATGAGACCCCCCTATGGAACAGGACTATTCCTATGTTCGCGGACTTCAGCAATGGTTGCTCATATTCTGGAGCAAAAAGATAAACCTCCTTTTGGTGCTACCAGTGAGGAGATTCGCAAATGGTTTGGTCCTTTTGCTGTTGGTGTGAAGTGAAAATTAATAGATTTGAGAGCATATCAATTAGTATGGAGGTGTGGGGACTAACCCCTACTGCTCCCAGGAGCAAAAGTGTAGAGGCATTGCATAGAAGAATGAATTATAGTTTTAAACTTATAAAGTAAAAGATAGGGTTTACTTTTTCTGCAAAGATTCATCCTTTGGTTTAGCAACGCCCCATTTTTCAGAAGTAAGTTATTCTAGAAATACCAGGAAAAATTTGATGAGCGAAGCAAGGTTAGAACAGTTGGTCAGTGAAGGGAAGGCGACGATACTTTACATTCATGGAACAGCTAGAAGCGGATCGACGATCACAGAAGTTATTTTTGCCCAGCTAGCGGACGGAGCAATCCATCAGCCTTTTGTGGGTCTGTACGACAAGCTAGGGGGTCTCCTGAGACAGAACAAACTTCCCTTTGATGCTGATATATACGAAGCAGGTTGTGGCTTAATTGCCGATAAGATAGAGGAGATGCTCCAGCAGAAAAGCCACGTTACAATTCTGGTGAAAGAAGTTTCTTGTTTCTTTCATCCGCAAATATGGTCCCAATGGATTCAGATTCCCAAAAAGTTTCTGTTCATAATCCGAGAACCTCATTTACAGTATCTATCATGGTTATCCTATATGGCTGACTTGATGTTTAAGGGCAATGGCTTATTAATGGGGAATCCTGCTTTAGTAATGGAGAAGGCTCAGGTTACAGAAGTGGTAAAACTCCAAAGCCTCAAGCCAGCATGGTCGGGAACAACCATTAGTTATAACTTCCAGCAATGGCAGAGGCTAATTCACGATTGGAATTTGCTGCGATCAACAATGACGGGAAGTTCAAAAAAACTGGCAGTTTTGGATTTGATTGAACTCAGGAAAAATCCAGAATATGCAATTGCTAAGACAATTGAGCAATTGGGTTTTGAAGTTGATAATGTCAAGGAGTTTGGTCGGGATTTACTGGCGCAGTCCCAGGAAAAGATTTTCGATCCCAGAGATAGCAACCGCATTCAAGTTAGGAAGGCACGTAATAGTAATGAAATCCAGCCGTTAGTGCTTGGAGAAGCTATAGAACCCCATGCTTTTCCACTTCAGTCACGAGAGCATATTTGGGAACTGATTCCCATTTACCTTGATCTGCTCTACGCACCAGAAAATATGGCTATACCATCTTGGCAGCAATTAGAGCAGACTGTGGCAGGGAGCGAAAGCTTGAAACTAGGAGATATTCATCCTTTTGTTGCTTATGCAATCGCCATTTTTCACAAGCATGAAAAGCCCGCACCAGAAATAAATTCTCTGCTAGATAGTATTGTCAATGGCAAAACGAAAACAGCTCTGGGAGAAGAAAAACTCAACTCAGAATTGTTTGGAGATTCCTTTGCTGTGGTGGATGCTTACTGGCAGCAGGCCAACTAATACTAAATCCGGAATTATTGTTGGCGATCGCCTTCCGTCTGGAAGAAACTATAAAAAACAGAAGAGTAAATCCCCAGATTCCTAAACACGAGGACAGTTAGCCAAATATTAGACATTGCCATTGTCAAGCCAGTTGCGATCGCCGCTCCAATAGAGCCGAAGATGGGAATTAATATCCCATTCAAAACTATATTGATTAAGGCGGTATAACCGTAAACAACAACAGCTTGATTTTGATGACCTGTCATTACCATCAACAAGCCGACAGAGCCACATAAAGCATTCACCATTTGTCCTAAAACCAAAATCTTTAGCTGCCAGTGAGCGACGATGAATTCCGGCCCAAACAGTCCCATCACAGGCTGAGCGAAGACAATGAGGATAGAACCGATGGCGAGAGAAAACCAGAAAATCCAGACAGTCACCTTGGAGACTAGGTTTTGTAGCCCCTGCTGATCGTTTTGGGTGTAAAGCTCAGTAAAGACAGGTGCAACTACAATATTAATGGTCTGCAAAATAAAAGCCACCCAAATGGCTGTCTTTACTGCCGCACTGTAAATACCCGCCTGCTCAGGTCCAATCAAGGAACCCACCATCACAATATCTGTTTGACTCAAAATAGTTTTAAATCCCACTTGTAATAGCAAAATTAGGGCAATGTCTATCCACTCGCGATAGCAATAAACAGGGGTTGTTACCTCAACCTCTTTGTTCAGTTTGCTCCACAACTGCCAGAACTGAAACGAGAGGGCGATCGCTAGCATCAACATTGCCAGTTCGATTGTTGTGATGCTGCCAAGGGCATGGTTTTTGTGCCAAAAAAACCATCCTCCTAACAGCAATAATATTGGCCAGATTACTTCAGAAGGTGCGTAAGCTAAAGTTACATCTTTCATCCCCCTAGCTGTTTCCAACTGCAACTGCACCAAAGCCTGTAGCGGTACCAACCAAATCCCAATCAGAAGTGGTGTCGCGTAGGCAAAGGTGTGATAATGATTCAGCAACAATATAAGACCTGTACTTGCTAGAGATAGCCCGAAACTCGTCAACACAGTCAGCAACCAGCCACCACGGACGATGCCGCGCAAGCGTCCCCAATCTTGTTTAACTTGGTATTCAGCAATTAAGCGTAACGCTGTGCGAGGCAAACCTAGTCCGGCGGGAATTGCGATTAACAATGACCAAGAGATGACATACTCATAAATGCCGTACTCAGTTTTGCCCATCCATCGTGCCAGAAATACTTGTACTAAGTATGTCAGTGTTAGCCCCGCTAATTTGAGAATTAATGCTACTTTGACATCTTTAATTATAAGGTTTAAATTGAAATTTTCTTGAGTTTGTGGTAATGAGGTTTGAGTCATAAATGCTAATTCATTAATTATTCCAAAGGGCGGTTCTATTCCTCATAGGTACTAGACCAGAAATACTCCTTTAGAAGCTATCCCACTATTTTTAACAAGTTTATTTGTTTAAGTAAAATGTGTTTGAAAAGCTTTATTTTTCGTTTTTAACTATCAACATATTTAGAGTTTTTAGCAAAAGTCTTATTAGTGGGATAGGTTCCCTTTACTAACTGATCGGATCGGGTTCTCACAGCTAACACGACATAATAAACACTATAGAGTCACCATTAGAGTTGTTGGTTTTTCTGAGCATGATCGCTCTTTTATTCCTGAGCGGGTATTATCAGTAATTGACAATTCCCAATTAATGTCAATTGGGAAATTACCAAATCCTCCCAGGCTAGAGTTTACCACATAACCCTAAAATATGTAGATAATACCAATTTGATAAATGTTTGCTACAAATTGTAAATTGCAAGTGGTTATTCCTAATTTCACAGACTCTTCATATCAAGCACCTATTTCTGCGTAAACTTACTGAGCTTTAAAGTATAACACAAATATTTGATATCTCTGTAGATCAGGACTTACGCACAGACACTAAATCCAGTGAAAGCGAATGGCATTCGCCCGTGCATATGGTGTTTTAAAGGTAAATTTGCGTAAGTCCTGTAGATATAATAGTTTGGAGTAGATTGAAACTAAATCTACAACTACCGCTGATTAATTTAGAGTAAACTGTTAAATTATTTAGGAAAAATCAAATACTTATTAAGTATTATTGGTAAATCAGAAATTATGAACAATAGAAATGATTTTAATGTAGTAGTTATTGGAGCAGGTCCAGCAGGTTGTCAATGTGCTAGAAGTTTGGCAAAATTGGGACGCAAAGTTTTATTAGTTGAACAACACGAAACATTTAATAAAAATGACTTTTCTAGTGCTGCAACTCCTCAAGAAACTCTCGATAAATTTGATTTACCAGAAACAGTAGTTGGTAGTTATTGGCAGAAAATTAGTATTGTGACAACTAATGTTAATCATACCTGGGCATCACCAAAAATATTAGGAGCAGTTTTAAATTTTGCCAAACTTAGAGAATTTTTGGCGGGAGAGGTGGAAAGTTATGGCGGTAAAGTTTGGATGGGTTGTCGCTACACAAAAAATTTTCAAGAAGAGGGAAAGACTGTTGTAGAAATGAGGCGTTTCGGAGGTGAAAAATTTACTGTTAGTACAGAAGTTTTGGTTGATGCAACAGGACCAGCAAGAGCAGTAATGTATGACAAAAAAAGTGGGCAACCTCAATTTTTAACGGCTGCGGGAATTGAATATTTAATAGAAGTTGAAGGAAGAGAATATGAGAAATACGCTAAGGATTTGATTTTTTTCTTAGGGCATAAATGGATGCCAAAGGGTTATTCTTGGATTTTTCCTATGGAACCAGAAAAGCACAGATTAAAAATAGGTGTGGCGCGGTTTAATCTAGAACATAAACAAATAGTTGAAACGAAATCTATGAGATGGTATCTAGAATTATTGATTAAAGATTATATGAAACTTGAGGAGTATGAATTAATTGATTCTCATGGTTCAACTGTTAGATATTCTGTGGGATTAAAGGATATTTATTATCAAGATAATATTATTGCTATTGGTGATGCTGTATCTACTATTAATATGTTGGGTGGGGAAGGAATTAGACATGGTATGGATAATGCAGAAATAGCTAGTAAATATATAGAAAAATATCTCGATCAACGCTTATCTAGTTTTCGTTCCTACCAAAGAGAAATGCAGAGACGATATGCCATAAAATGGAACATTTCTGAACAAATGGGGCGCAGAAGATATATGCAAGATAGTGATGAGTTGATTGATAAAGGAGTGAATTATTTAAGATCTTTGACAGTAGAGGATATGATGAATATTTTATTTGCATACAATTTTCAAAAGTTGTATAAAGGATTGGGTAAATATTTACAACGTAAAATAAAGTTAGTTTGGCAACAAGTACAAGCATTCAGCGGTCAGCTATCAGCTATCAGCTATGAGTTATTAACTCATTATTTTGGTAGGAAGAATTAGACATCTCCTCCAAAAGAGGGATTCAACAATTAATAATTAATAATTAATTATTACCTCTCCTTTAAAACGGATAGGATTGACTAATCATGAAAATTTTTCTTTATTATGCCCTTCAAAGGGGAGGCTTTAAACCACAATTTTTGGTAAGGATTAGTAGGGGGAAAGAATTGATAATTTCTGTGGGATAATTAATTTTATTTTTTATCATTTTCTTTGTGGGTTTAATACCCCACCGTCTACACGGTGTTCAAAATTACTTGGGGTGAGAATCCATAAGTAATTTTCCTCCTGTCTCCTGTCTCCTGTCTCCTGTCTCCTTCTTCAATATTGGAGATGTCTATTTAAAATTACTATAATTGTTGGATTGCGCTGTGGCTTAACCCAACCTACTATTTATTTGAATTGGATATTATCTATGATACATGGGGAAAAATTATGATGTCTAAAATTACAGAGGTTAATCCGATTATTTGGCAAAATGACCGTGTTGTATTAATCGACCAAACTTGCCTACCAGGAGAATATAAAACTGTAGAAATTAATAACTCTACGGAGATGGCAAGAGCTATTAAAACAATGATAGTTCGTGGGGCACCAGCTATTGGTGTATCAGCGGCTTATGGAATGTATTTAGGGGCAAAAGAAATTTCTATAACTGATAGAAATGAGTTCTTAAAACAGTTAGAAGAAGTGGCTGTAATGTTACGACAAACTCGCCCAACTGCTGTTAATTTATTTTGGGCAATTGAGCGAATGTTAAAAGTAGCAAATGAAACGAATAGCTCTGTAGAAGAAATTCAAACGGCTTTATTAGAAACTGCTAAAAATATTCAAGCAGACAATTTACAAACTTGTAAAAATATTGGCGATCGCGCAATAGAAGTTTTACCGACTTCTCCAGAAAAATTAAACATTTTAACTCACTGTAATGCTGGTGCTTTGGCGGGTACTGCAGTCTTAAATGTCTTTAGTTCAGCGTGGGGAGGGGGTAGACTAGGGAAAGTCTATGCGGATGAAACTCGTCCCCGTCTCCAAGGTGCAAAACTCACGACTTGGGAATGCGTGCAAGAAGGTATTCCTGTTACTTTAATAAGCGATAATATGGCTGCTCACTGTATGAAACAAGGTTTAATTCATGCTGTAGTAGTTGGAGCTGATAGAATTGCTGCTAACGGAGATACTGCTAATAAAATTGGTACTTATAGTTTAGCTATTGTTGCGAAGGCACATAATATTCCCTTTTTTGTGGCAGCACCTTTATCAACAATAGACTTCAAAATATCTGATGGTAGTCAAATACCAATTGAACAGAGAGATGCAGTGGAAATATATCAAGTAGGAGAAACACGCATTTGTCCGCAAGGAGTAGAATTTTATAATCCAGCATTTGATGTTACCCCTGCGGAATTAATTGCAGGAATTATGACAGAATACGGTACAGTTGCGCCGGGAGATTTGAAACAGTTTCAGGCTCAACTCTAAAGTATAGCAGAAGGAAAGGGGAAAAATTTGGCGTTGTCTAAGTTTTACTTTTGATATGTCCTAACTTTTCCTTCAACTACGCTCGCAGCTAGATTACACAATATTAAATTATTTTACTTGATCTTTTCCCAAAAATCCAGTTATTTTATCACTCCTAAACTTCCTAGTTGTACTATCAAATCTAGCTTCATCAAAACTTCATAATTTATTTTTGTATAAGTATGCACCTCAAAGCTTTATTTGGCAATTAATTCCACTAATTTAAACTACTAAAAACACCATCGGAAAAATTGAAGTTTCAGTAAAGAAGCCCAAAAATCCTTGCAAACAAAATTGGGTAGCGTGATAATACAGATACTGAATTTGAAAAAGCTTTATCTAAGCAGATTCACTTAAATTCACTGGCCTTTAAAAATGTTCTGTCATATCTAACTTACTTCGCAAGCTCTCTGATTGTGCTTGTGGGTAGGTTTAGTTGAACAGTCAGAAGAATTTTAAACTACCTTTTGATTACTGTAAACTTAGCTATTGCTCGATAAGACCATTTACATGATTAAACTTACAACTGTTGCCAAGTATGCTTCAACTGCCGCCCTAGGTGCTACCCTGATTGCCCTAGATACCATGGCAGCCCAAGCATTTACTTGATTTAGCGATCGTGCAGCATTTGATGCAGCAACCCCTAGTCTGACTCTAGAAGATTTTGAGGACAATGGCCTTGCTGATGATAGCGTTTTTTTATTTCCAGTCCTGAATAACGCAACTGCACCCTGGATTGAGCCTGGATTAGAATTCTCTTCTATAGGACCAGCCACCACTGGTATGGTTTTGCTCACAGAGGGTTTTTTTGGTGCACCTTCTGATCTAATTGGTCCTAACGCTTTTGTGAATGACTTAAATTTTGAATTGAGTTTTACAGATCCAATTAATGCAGTTGGCTTCGATCTATTTGGTTTGGCAAATCCTGGAGAAACCACTGTCACTATCCTGGGCACCAGTGGTGAGATAACCTCTCGAGTTGTTCCAGCAAATCTTGTAGGGACTTTCTTTGGAATTTTTGCTCCTGGCGAGTCCATCACAGCAATTCAATTCTCTAATTCAAATCCTGAAGGTTTGGGTGAGCTTATTGATAATGTTGCATTTACCATGGTGCCAGTGCCAGAACCTGCTTCTTTATTAGGTTTACTTGGAGTCAGTGCTTTAGGTGCTATTTCCCTCAAGTGCAAACAGAAGCAAAACAAATAGGTTCACAGCCTCAATTTAGTGCCAACCTAATTATCAAACGACTATTTTTTATTTTACTGGAAGACGTACCTGAAAATATTGAAAATATTAGGTAGGGTATGTCTCCTAATTTTAGCAGTTTTAATAGTTCTCTAAACCACGATCAATCAAAGTTTAAAATGTATTAAGTAAGCCTTACTTAAAGCACTGACTTACCCTTTTATTCACAACGCCAAATTTTGACGGTATTGTCACTACTTCCACTCACAATTGTATTATCATAACCGCTAATTGCCACAGAATTTACATCTTTAGTATGACCGTTCAAAGTCTTAATAACTTCTCCAGTTTTCATCTCCCAAATCTTAATAGTTTTATCTGCACTGCCACTAATTATTGTTTTTTTATCCAAACAAATTACAGACCTAACCCAATCAGAATGCCCAGTAATTGTTTTAATTAATTGGCATTTTTCTACAGACCATAATTTAATTGTTTTATCGCTACTACCACTGACTAAAACTTTACCGTCAGGACTAAAAGCAATTGTATTAATATCTCTAGTATGTCCGATTAATTTATCTATAAGATTACCTGTTTCTACTTCCCATAATTTAATCACATTATCGCTACTACCACTAGCAAGAATTTTGCCATCGGGGCTAAAAGCAACTACATTAATGCCACGAGAATTTTTGATGCTGTACAAAAGTTGACAAGTTTCTTGATGCCAAATTTTAATAGTCCGGTCGTCACTACCACTGGCAATAAAATCTCCATTTGAGCTAAATACTACTGGCATTGAAACAATAGAATCAGAATGTCTGGATAAACTGCAACTGATTGTACCTGTAGCTAAATCCCAAATATTAATAATTCCACCAACATTACCAATAGCTAGGATATTACTTTGAGGATTAAAAGCAATTGATAAAACTATATTAGAAGCCACAAAAGAGTCTAATAATTCTCCTGTAGATAATTTCCACAATTTAATTGTCCGGTCAAAACTACCACTAGCAATCATTTGATTATCTGGGCTAATAGCAACTGATGAAACTGAACTTAAATGACCGGAAATAGTTTGAGGTTTTCCCCAAGAATAAAGATGTAATCCTGGTACATAATTTGTATCTTTGAGAGAAATTTTTGGGAATGAAAATTGGAGTAAAGATTGTGTAGGTGGGGGTGGTAATTTCCCGTAATTCAAATCTTTTAAGACATCTGTAGCAGATTTATAACGTTTGTTTGTAGCTGCAGTAATTAATTTATCGAGAATATTTCCCAATTCTTTGCTAATCGGATTATCGATTAAATAATCTCGCCATACCCATTTATTTTCCCCAGTATCAAATAGTTTAAATGGAGAAATATTGGTCAGTAAATTGATGCAGGTTACGCCTAAACTGTATAGGTCACTGGCAAAATTTGCTCTACCTTTGAGTTGTTCTGGAGCTACATATTCGGGAGTACATAATATTGTGCCTGGTTTAAATATTGGAGTTCCAGTTAACTGTTTTGCTACATCAAAATCTACTAATACAAATTGACCTTTTATTCCTGCTTGATAAGCAGAATTTGATGGTAAACGACGAATTATATTTTCAGGTTTAATATCTTGATGAATAATGTTGTGGGAGTGAATAAATTCTAGCACTGGCAGCAGACTATTTAATAGTTCTCGAATTTGATATTCGGAAAATATTCCTTCTGTTTCTAAAACTTGAGCTAAGTTTTTTCCAGGTATAAATTCTTGGACTAAATATTGACAATAATCATCATGTAAATTTGCTAATAATTCAGCTATTTGGGGATGTTTTCCTAAAGTATCTAATTTTTCTGCTTCTTTTTCAAACAAAGCGATCCCTCTTTTTATATCTACTTCATTTTGTGAGATAAAATAAAATTGTTTAATTATACATGGTGGTTTAGAAGGTTTGTCTTGATCTACTGCTAAATAAGTTTTGCTGAAACCTCCTTGACCAATCATTTTAATGGCTCTATAGCGGTCTTTTAAAAGTAACATAGAACCACAAGGTAGACAAATTCTAGCTTCTGGTGGAGAATTAGGATTTTTGCAATTTTCTTTAAGGCAGTAATTCATCTTTTTTTTCTACTCTCCTAACGATAAAATTTAGTCAGCACACCATATTAACGAAGTCAGAAGTCAGAAGTCAGAAGTCAGAAGTCAGAAGTCAGAAGTTAACCCACCCCTCGCCCCTCCCCCTCCCAGGAGGGGAAGTAGGGGATTTGAGCAACTCTCCAAAAATATTGTGCCTTAAAAGGCGGGGTTTTAGACCCATGTTATTTTGATAATTTTTGAATTTTAACTTTTGACTTTTGACTTAAAAAAGGTGCTTTAGAAGAGCTTAATTGACATAATAATAATTTTTGACTTTTGACTTTTGACTGTTGACTTAAAAAAGGTGTTTTAGAAGAGCTTAATTGACATAATAATAATTTTTGACTTTATAATTTTTTGACTTTATAATTTTTTGACTTTTGACTTTTGATTTTTGACTTTGTTACTCCTGTTGCCAAATTTTAATTGTATTATCACTACTACCACTAGCTAAACTCTTTCCGTCCTGAGAAAAAGTAACAGAATTAACATATTTTAAATGACCTTCTAAATTAGCTATTTGCTGACCAGTTTCCCAATGCCAAATCTTAATAGTTTCATCCTCACTACCACTAGCAATAATATCTCCTTGAGGACTAAAAGCTATGGCACAAATATCTCTTGAATGTCCTTCCAAAGTCTTTAATATTTCACCTTGGTCTATTTGCCAAATTTTAATATTTCGATCGCGACCACCACTAACTAAAGTTTTACCATCACAGCTAAAAGCAACCGCATAAATATAATGTATCCCTTGATAATAATTGCATAGAGTCTGAACAGCATTACCTAAATTTAGATCCCATAATTTAATCGTATTATCTTCACTTCCACTCGCCAAAATTTTGCCATCAGGACTAAAAGCAACCGCACGCACTGGTCGTGAATGCCCAGTCAAAGTCATTATCACTTTCCCATAGCTAGGTTCATAAATATCGTCCCCAAGTCGCCAAATTTTAATATTATTATCCTTACTTGCGCTAGCCAAAATTTTGCCATCGGGACTGAAAGCGATCGCCGTTACTCCCTTAGAATGACCAAAATATTCTCCCAGACTCCAGTCACCAAGAATACAAAGAAGTTTCCCCGTCTTAACTTCCCAAAGTCTAATAGTTTTGTCTTCACTCCCACTAGCTAATATTTTGCCATCCCGACTAAAAGCAACAGAGTTGACATAACCCGAATGTCCAAACATAGTCAATATTTCTCTGCCACTATCTACTTGCCACAACTTAACAGTTTCATCCTCACTCCCACTCGCCACAATATTGTCATCAGGACTAAAAGCAACGGAACAAACCCATTTTTGATGACTGGTGAGAGTATGTAGACATTTCCAAGTTTGAGTTGCTAGGGGTTTAGGTGTAACCTCCGGAGTTTGGATAGCAGTTTGATCTTGAATATGAGTCAAGTTGACTTGAGTATTAGCATTTAAAGTTTTGATGACTTCGTAAACAGACTGATAGCGACGGTTAATAGCATTTTCCACTAGTTTATCTAAAACATAACCCAACTGTTCGCTCACAGAATTACTCTTTAAATAACGTCGCCACACCCAAGTACCGTCACCCACATCAAATAACTCAAAAGGGGAAACGTTGGTCAAAAGGTGTAAACAAGTCACCCCCAAACTATATAAGTCACTTGCAAATACTGCTTTGCCTCGGTTTTGTTCTGGAGCGGTGTATTCCGGAGTGCCAATAGTGGTACCTGTTTTCAAGAGTGCCGTTCCGAGAGCATATTTGGCAGCACCAAAATCTACTAATACTAACTGACTGTTACTGTTTTGACGACGAATAATATTGTCTGGTTTTATGTCACGGTGAATAACGTTGTGAGAGTGGATAAACTGCAACACTGGCAGTAAATTATTGAGTAAAGCTTTAATTTTCTCTTCATTGTAAGGTCCTTCGATTTCCAGAGCTTGGCCTAGATTTTGTCCGGCGATGAATTCTTGCACTAAGTATTGTCGCCCATCCTGGATGAAGTGGGCCATTAATTCGGGGATTTGGGAATGTCTGCCCAATTCGTCTAATCTTGTAGCTTCTTTTTCAAAGAGTTCGGCAGCTTTGCTGATATTGTTTGTGCCTTGGGATGCTGGAAAAAATTGTTTAATGACGCAATAGGGTTTGGAGGGTTTGTCTTCGTCGATAGCTAAGAATGTTCTGCCAAAACCTCCTTGTCCAATGAGGTTAAGGGGACGATAGCGGTCTTTGAGTAGTAGTTTTGAGCCACAGTTTTGACAATATATATTCCAGTCTGGGTTTTGGGGAATTTGACAGTTGGGGTTGAGGCAATGACTCATGCCGATGATTTTTAGCTAAGGATAATATGGCGCTACGCGCAAGTCAAAAGTCAGAAGTCAGAAGTCAGAAGTAATCCCTGACTACCTTTGAGCATTTATAAATGTCCTAACCTATTTGCGTAGTGCTATATTGATTATATTTTGCTTAGGAATTTTTGACTGAATTTGATTATTGGAGTTTATCAATTTATTGTCACTTTTTAAGAATAGGCAAGATAAGTTTTGAGAGTTTTTTATCAACTATATTGTTGTTTCTGTCAGAATTGGCTTAAGTTAAACATAAATTAATTTTTCTTGGTTTTTGTGTGAAGTAGCATTCGCGATCGCTTTTGTAGAAGGAAGAAGGAAGTCAGAAAACTGGTGGAGAAGCAAATTAGTGAAATTTTATCAAGGGAATGTTTTTAGTATCAGTTAAGCGTATGTTATTTACTTCATTATTATTATTGTCAAAAGATTCTGCTGGTTTCATTGTGCTTAACTTATTAATGGGTATTGAAGGGAATCTCATTATTATCTATCCATTTAAGGAAACTGTTCTACTTTGAGTATCCTAACTTCCAAAAATAAAGTTATTACTTGATGTTTATTTCTGTCAAAATCTAATTTTTCAACCTTAGTTATTGACTAAGCAAATATCTACAAATGGAGTTAATACTTGACCCGTCCACAATCCTTCAATTACTTAAGTTTGTTTGTTAAGAAAGTCATAGCATTCTTCAGTATCTTTCTAATGTTCATATATCAACCGAAGTTGATACCGTTCTGAATGGAGAGGTTGAATAAGTAATCTCTCACCTCTAAATGAGGTACTAAAACCATAGTTTTTACCACAAAGCCAACAGATTTTGGCATCAAGAAAAAAGCTGATACTTTCTCCCGGTATAGCTAAAATAAAATCAGATTTTAGTGGTGCAGCGGAGGTCAACCACCCTATATCAAATGGTACACTTGCACCATCTTTAGCCCTAATAATCTCAGGAAATAATCCAAAAGAAAAACTAAAGTAAAGAGGGCGATCGCTATTATTGGTAATCCTAATTCCTATCTCCACCGGATATCCTGGGGACGGATGTAAAGGTCGTGTTGATAGATGTTTTCCTATATCCGAAAGTTTTTGAATTAGGTCTTTTTTAGGAAGCACTAATACCTGTTATGGCACTAGAATTTTAAAGCTAATACCATTAACTTCGATACAATTACTTTCATTCATAAAATATAATTTTTTTTATTTCCTCCTCAAAAATTACATATATATTAGACATCTCCAAAAATTAAAAATTAAAGCAATTATCCTACAGAAATTATCAATTATTTTCCCCTACTCCCTACCCCCTCTTTTATAGAGATGTCTATTGTCTAAAAACATACTAATGCAGGATGGCAGAAATAACTGGTTACAAAATCCTAAAACAATTACAAATCAATACTTTTGACTTTTAACTTTTGACTTTTAACTTCCGCGTAGCGACACTAACTCAACTGCACAACAGCTTGCTCATTTAATAAAATTTCATTATTCAATAAATCTTCTACTGTTATTCTGAAAAATCTAGATTCATCGACCCAAAACAATACCTTAATTCGATCGCTTCCAGGATTTCCGGGAGGATTTAATTGAGCAATACTACGACCTCCCTCTCGGTCATTTAAAGGTTTTACTACTGTTTGTTCTCCAGATATTTTGCGAGTAATTAGGCGATCGCCATCGAAATAAACTTCTGTGCCGCCAGACTTAACCTCCAATTCTCCTAAGAGAGTTCTATAATATGCTATTATATTTGCTTCAATTTATCTTTAATCTCTTCTAACTTACATTCCCATTCTCTAAGTTTGATTAATTTGTTTTCCAATTCTTGCATTTGTAATGATTGTACTGTTTTTACTCGAGTTTTATCTTGTTCTGAACTAATCGATTGCAACTTACTCCCATACAATTTCCATGTATAACGATTATTTATAAAATGATCGTCATTGTCCTCTGGTACATGAAACTCTTTTTTTAAGATTCCTGTTTCTAAATCTAGAGTTTTTTGAAGAAAGTCACTATAAGCTAGATTATTTTTTTGACAAAAACTATTTAATATTTTATTAAACATAATACTTCTATTTGTTCTTTCATATATATCAGGTAGACAGTCGAATAAATATTTTTTTAGCTCTTTAACTTTCTCTTTATTTTGAACTGCACGAGTTATTTGTCTATGTACTTTTCTAAGTGCATTCTTCTGACTAAAAATAGATGGTAAATTAATACCCAAAATATAAATTAGCCTTTTTTCTAATCCTAAACTGTTAATAAAATCAAAATACATTGAGATTACTTTCTCAGCAAAATCAAGAAACTTTATATTTTCTTGCTTCACAACCAATCTGTAATAATATCCTAGATCGACATCTACTTAACCAAACTTTAAAATTAGTAAATCTAAATCTTGATGCTCATAAATTGTTTGTCTGATTTTATCGGCAACTTTTAAGGTAGATTCTCTCTTACCAAAACCTGTCATTGGAGCTCCCGGTATTTTATATAAATGAACTTCTATGTTTTTGTACCTTTGGTGGGGAGCAAAAAATTGAGAATAGGAGTCCCCAAAGATAACATATTTTTTCTTTCTATCTAGATTTTCTCCATAACCATATACTAAACGATAATTAAACATAATACCATCAACAAATATATTAACTCAACTGCACAACAGCTTGCTCATTTAATAAAATTTCATTAGTTAATAAATCCTCTACTGTTATTCTGAGAAATCTAGATTCATCCACCCAAAACAATACCTTAATTCGATCGCTTCCAGGATTTCCGGGAGGAATTAATTGAGCAATATTACGACCTCCTTCTTTATCATTTAAAGGCTGTACTGAAGTTTCCTCTCCTGATATTTTGCGAGTAATTAGGCGATCGCCATCGAAATAAACTTCTGTCCCACCAGACTCAGCACCTAACTCTCCCAAAATTAATTCAATACTGGGTTGACTATTCACCGAAGCACCCAAAACCAACTCCACAGGATTACTCATTGGATATGGTTGACCAGACTTAATCAAAGGATGCCAACTATGAGCATTTTTCCTTCTATCCCAATAGCGGATACCATAACTGTGATACAAAAAGTCCTTAACCTCAACTCCTTGAGTTAATTGCAATGCTCCCTGAGAAATTGCTTCAAAAGGTTTTTCACAACGAATTTTTGCAGCATCAAAATATTCTTTTACCCACCTTTGAACTGCTGGTATTTGTACTGTTCCTCCCACCAATAAAACAGCATCAATTTCTGATAATTCTATTCCTTGTCTTTTTGCCTGCTGTAAAACCTGATTCATGGAATTATCAAGACTGACAAAAAATCCCTTTTCCTTGAGAATTTCCTCAAAGCCATCTCGCCCTAATTCCAACTCATAACTTTCTAAATTTTCATCATCAAAATAAACTTCCGTTGCCTGCTGTTGTAAAGACAATTGAATCTTTAACTTTTCTGCCAAACGAGTAGTTAAAGGAGTCTTTTCAATACCTTGATTTTTGACAAAATAATCCACTAACCAATTATCAATATCCGACCCCCCTAAATTCTGTCCTGATTTTGCCAAAACTCTGGCAATTTTTGGCTTTTGATTTGAACTTTTACCAAAAGATTTTTCACCCCATTTCAGAATAAAACCCAAAGGTTGTTTTTGTATCGAATTATCCAACCGCACCAAAGATAAATCTAAAGTTCCGCCACCAAAATCAACCACCAATAAAATTTCTGCCTCTTTCATTGCATAACCTAAAGCTGCGGCAGTAGGTTCATCAATCATTCTTACTTGGTCAACCTGTAGAGACTGGCAAACCTCACCCAACCAATTACGATAAGCCTCAAAACTATCTACCGGAACAGTAAAAATTAAAGATTCTACAGGCAAAGGCACTTTCCGAATACCAGCTACAACTTCTTGTAAAAATAACTCTCCTACTTGTTCAAAAGAAACTATTTGACCATCAAGTTCAGGCAAAAACCCTTTAATATCTGAGCCAATACCCCGTTTAAAATTCCGAAAAAATCGAGAGTCTGTATTAATATCGTAACCTTTATCTCTAACTTGCTGACCTATTACTACTTTCTTTTCAGCAGCATTTTCCACATAAACTAAACTAGGAATTAGAGGTGGATTTTGTCCAGAAATAATTGACAAACCTGGTAATTTAACAATTTCAGGCTGTTGAGTTGTTTGATTCCAACGGGAGATTACCGTGTTACTTGTTCCAAAGTCTATCGCGATCGCCATTCAGCTATCCAATTTAATATGCCATATTACTCAGAATTATAATGAGGATAGCTTGATTTATCAATCACAAACAAGAATAGACATCTCCACCAAATGAGGGAATAGGGAATAGGGAATAGGGAACCCACCCCTCGCCCCTCCCCCTCCGGTGGAGGGGAATAATTGATAATTTCTGTACGATAATTGATTTTATCATTTTCTTTGTGGGTTTAATACCCCACCGTCTACACGGTGTTCAAAATTACTTGGGGTTAGAATCCCCATGTAATTTTCCTCCTGTCTCCTGTCTCCTGTCTCCTGTCTCCTTCTTCAATTTTGATTTTTGGAGATGTCTAATGAGGTAACTACTAATTACCTTCAAATCAATCTTAACCACCAGGTAATTGGGCTAAATATTCACTGACTAAAATAGCGATTCATCTTCTTTTATATATAGCAATCCTAAATTGGTTGTGGCAAAATTCCATACTGAAAAAGTTTGGGAAAATCGAATATTTGACCATAGCGCAAAAAACTTAAATAGCCACTTAACTATTTTCAAAGAACTACAAAGATGATCAAACTGTCTGATGAATTTTTTGACTTGTAACCAAATCTCTTCAACAGGGTTTTGCTCCGGGGCATTCGGGGTAAATTTTGTACAATTTATCAACCATTCCTCTTCTTGTAAATCTTGATTAATTTTTATCAAATATTCTCGAAATTCTCGATAATTATAATAAGTTGTGGCATCCCAAAATATTGCCAATCTTTTTCCCGTTCTTTGCCGTTGCAAATATTTGATAAACTCTATGGTATTTTCAGTATTTCCACTTTGATACTATTGAACTATAAATTCCTTTGTTTGGTAGTCTAAAGCTCAATAATAAGTCTGTCTTTCCTTTTAATTTTTCATCGTAATTTCTATTCTTTTATCTGTTTTTCCCCAAGCATAACCTAATACATCCCCCCATAGCAGATGACATTCGTCAATTATAAACACTGCTTGGTTTCCCGCTTCTATTTCCGGTTGCCATTTTGCCAATTTATCCTCTATTTCTTTTTTTTTGCTTTCACTTATTCATCATTTTTAGCTGGATGATTTTTTTGAATTTTTTTCCAACTTATTTCAGCCTCTTTGAGTAAGTTATAATAACTCTGATAGGACTCAAAAACGACGTTATATTGGTTCTGTAAATAGTTTTGCAACTCTGATAATCTCAGATAATCTTGTTCTCTCAACTAATCAATTGTTCTCTCTTTTTCTTCAGCCTTTAAGTAACCTTTATGCAGACAGACTCTTCCTGCGGAATGCTACGCAAACAGGCATTTTTTGACCAGAAAATGTGTAAGTACCACTAACTACAATTAGTCTAAACTGCAAAACTGTCTAGTTTGCTTCTGAAGCCAGTTTCCTTAATCCTATCCAGAAAATACAAAGGATGAAAAAAAATAAGATAGGTAGTATTAAATTGGTAGGGTAGACTAATTCTAAAGTTCCAATATACCCATATTTATCCTCAAAGTCATAAACTTTTCTTTCTCCATCAAATTCATATAAACGCCTCCATAATGAAATTTTAGCTTCATCAAGGTTTGCAACTCTTTAATTTCTGTATTTTATTTAATCCTCATTCCTTAGTTCAGCGATCGCTATCTGAAAAGTTTTAATTATCAATCTCAGCTTCTAATTTTAAAATTTTCAACTTTGTCATCAACCTCTGACAAAAAACATCAAAAAAAGCCTAAATTAGCTAACGGAGTTTCAATAGTTTCAGCCTTTCCATGATAGAATTAACAAAGAATAATCCAAGGGTGTTTATAACCTAATGAGATTTTTCAGCCCAAAACCATGATTATTTCGTTGTTTTTTAAGGAATTACCTTATATTTCTTCAACGATGATGAACTAATTTTCATCAGTTGCTCTAACAATGGTTTGACATAGTTAAAAATATATGATATAATCTAATAGCTTCCAAACTCAAACTAGAGCAACTATATATTTTTAGTCCTGTAACAGTTTTGGCAATCGTCCTCTCTGAAATTGACAGAAGAGACATTTTCTCCGCTATAAAGTGACTTTTTGGGTAGAATTCGGGCGTTGCACAGTGGCGAATGATTTGATATTTTTGATTGAATTTGATTTTGGATTTGATAATTGCTAGAATAATTAATATTAGGTTTTTTTAGTCAAAGTCTAAACCTCTTTTTGGCAGTATCATTCCATAATGTGCAACCCCAGAATTCGTTGTGAAAAGTCAATTTAGAAAAGATCAAAATATCAAAGCCCTAAAAAAGCTCTCCCTGTGCTGTATCGATTTGATGCGATTTTTTGCCTAAGTTTTGTTTAAGTCCCACTCAGGAAACTTGCTAGTAACTCTACCAATTATTTGTTGGGAACTTACAAAACCGAAAAAACGACTATCACTACTTTCTTCCCTATTTTCTCCCACCAAAAAACAGTCGCCATTTTCATCAACAAAGGCAACCCGTTTAATTATTTTCAAATCTTGGCGATGGGGATGTTTAGCCACCACCAAATCATCTATTTCAGGTAAACAGTGGCGGTAGGCTTTAGTGTCAACAAGAATATCCTCCCCTGGTTTGAGTAGAGGAAACATCGACACCCCTGTAACACAAAAGCGTTGACGCAATCTCAACAACCATAACAATAATTCTTTATTATCGCTTGTTTGTATCAACTTTTTGCCTACCACCTCAAACTAAAAAAAATTAGCTAGCCTTGTACCAAGTTACCTCACGTTCCTTAGTAGCCCAGAACATATTATGGATTTTCTCCACAGCAGCTAATAATTCATTAGCATGATCCAAATTAACTTCCACTTTACAAGCAGAGCAAAGTTTAGCAGCTTTCCAGAAAGTATCGTGGAGGTCTGGATACTTTTCTAAATGCACGGGCTTAAAATAATCAGTCCAGAGGATGAGCAAATCTTCTTTAGTCTTCTGAGCCTGCTCTTCCTTAATAGCAATATAGCGAGAAAGAGTATTAGCAGTCTTATGGTCTCCTGCTTTTGGGTCAAGGTCTAGAATTTTCTTAGTCATAGACACCACTGCCTCAGCATAAATGCGAGCAGAAGCGGGGTCATAAACACCACAAGGGCCATCGCAGTGAGCACTAACTTCTGGTGCTGGGAAGGACTTTCTAATCTGAGAAGCAATTCTGTTGAGCATAGTTTTCTAAGATATTACTATCTGTATAAAAAATGTAAAGTAATGTTACGATGAAATAGTGGTTCAGAAGGAAGAATTTTCCTAATAATTTCCACCTACCCTAGTTTAAATCAAAAGTGTGGGTATTTATAAATTTCCGATAATCCCCACCTACCCTAGTTTAAATCAAAAGTGTGGGTATTTCTGATTTTTAATTTTTGATTCCTTTATCAAGATAAACCTATGCCATTTTCAATTGATACAGCTCGCAATATCTTTCCCAACACCTTATCAGCTGACATAGTGCCAGCCACTATAGCTCGCTTCAATCAGCTAAGTGCAGAAGACCAACTAGCTCTCATTTGGTTCGCCTACCTAGAAATGGGCAAAACAATCACAATTGCTGCTCTAGGAGCTGCCAATATGCAGCTTGCAGAAATAACTATGAATGAAATTAAACAAATGAGCTTCCAGGAGCAGACCCAAGTCATGTGTGACCTGGCTAACCGCTCCGATACTCCAATGTGTCGGACATATGCCACCTGGTCTCCCAATATCAAGTTGGGTTTTTGGTATCAACTTGGAGAATGGATGAATCAGGGACTTGTTGCTCCTATACCAAAGGGTTATCAGCTTTCTGCTAATGCTTCAGCCGTATTGGGAACTATTCAAGGATTAGATTCTGGTCAGCAAATCACAGTTTTGAGAAATTCTGTGATTGATATGGGTTTTGATGTTAAAAATTTGGGCAACTATACCCGAGTTTCTGAACCTGTAGTTGCTCCAAAGAATATGGCAGAGCGAACTAAAGTTACGATTCAAGGTGTTGATAATCCTACTATCTTGAATTACATGAATAACTTGAATGCCAATGACTTTAATGCATTGATTGAGTTATTCACTCCTGACGGTGGCCTACAACCTCCTTTCCGTAGACCAATTGTGGGCAAAGATGCCGTTTTGCGATTTTTCCAAGAAGAATGTCAGAACCTCAAGTTAATCCCAGAGCAAGGAATTTCTGAACCTGCTGAGGATGGTTATACTCAGATTAAGGTTACTGGTAAATGCCAAACTCCTTGGTTTGGAGCTGGTGTAGGTATGAATATTGCTTGGAGATTTTTACTCAATCCTGAAGGTAAAATTTTCTTTGTAGCGATCGACTTATTGGCATCTGCCAAGGAGTTGTTAAATTTGGCTCGTTGACATTCTCTCCCATTAAATCAAAGATTATAATGGGAGATTCCCAAACCTCACGATTTAGGCTTACTGCTTGAGTGGCACTTATCTAGACTGTTGCCAGTCCCCGACAGTACGCCTAGACAGTCAATTTGCTCCACGATCTGCCCGACCGCAATAACACCTCGATGACAAATCACTTTTGCTGCTGCCACATCACGGTTTATTTCGTATTCGCATTGAGGGCATTTATGTTCGCGCTCAGGCAGGTCTTTTTTACCTGTATGCGCTCCACAATTTGGACAAATTTGACTGGTATATCTGTAGTCTATCTGGCCAAAATAAACCCCTCGTTTTCTGCATACCCAAGCCAAAATATTGAAAAACTGACCAAACCCAGCATCTAAAGTATGTTTACCTAACATTCCTTTGGCCTAGCATCTAAAGTCTAGGTCTTCCACAAATATCATTCCTGCTTGGTCGCATAAATGATGAGCTAATTTAAAGTGAAAGTCTTTTCGAGTATCTGATATTTTTTGATGAAGTCTTGCTATCTTTTGGTTAAGTTTATATCGATTCACTGAAGGCTTAGATTTTAACTTTAACCTACGTTGCAGTAATGTCAACTCGCTTTGTAGTTTGGTTAAAAACTTTGGACGTTCAATCAATTCACAATTCAGTTGTTGCTAAAAATTTATCAAGTCCAATATCAATCCCTAACGGGTGTCCAGAAGCAGGGGGATCCGGAATACTCACAGGACTTTGTACAGATAACATGACAAAATACCCACTTGCTCGTCTGACAACCCTAACCTGTTTCAGTTTAAATCCTTCTGGTATTGGTCTAGATAATCTCATCGGAACTAATCCAATTTGAGGTAGTTTTATATACTCGTTGGAGATGGGATTATTTTTGAACTGAGGGAAGACAAAGGACCTCATTCTGTACTTGTTCTTAAAACAAGGAAAGTCATAACCCTGCTGTTTCATGTTGTTAAATGCTCTTTGTGACATACTCCCACACTAACCTGACGGTATAGTGTGGGCTTCTCGTTTCACAGTCCCGGTATCCCGTCGGACTCCACGAGCTTTAAGAACTAGATGCCCCACCGCTCTTTTTGCACATAAAAAACTGCTCACCTAGTTCCGGAATAAGATTTTACGTTTTCCCACAGTTGACTAGGAATTCGGGCCAATAACCCCATATCCTATTAAATTTTCATGGTTCATTACTGGCGGCGATTAGCTCAAACCAGCATAGTTCAATGATAATATAAAAGTTTGTAAATTAATGGGACATCGAGTCCCATTAATTTACCGCCGATTCATCTCACGCCATAATCTGTGATTATGGCGTGAGATGAATCGGCGATTTAGCTAAATTCTTGAGAACTTGCTGTAAGACTTGAGCATTTGTTCTTTTCAGCTCTGGGTTAGTTTTTTTTGCTTTTGTTAAGTTGATCCCTTGTCTATTGTAGTTAGGGTAAGGTGTATCCGTAGGAATAACGTACTCTTGATGCAATGAACAACAGTTAACTGCACATTTCCTACTGTTAATCCAGTCTTTTCGCTCTCTTAAGGCATAATTCCAAACTTTTCTACAGACTACCAGCATATCTTCTATAATGGCCACCTGTTCTGGAGAAGGGATTAACTTAAATTCGTAGGTTAGTGTGAGCATATTTCTATTGTTTCATAGTTCTATCTCAATGGACTGCTCATTGTTTGTTTTGCAATTCATCTCCTGGTAAATGGGAGATTATACCGGGAGTCCTCAAAGCTCCATTTCAAACAGAACACTCTTTTTTTTGTTAGGATTTAATAAAATTGCCTTGTAAATTAATATAAATTTTATTTTATCTAGCTACTGAATTAGATTATATATGCTACTATTAACAACTACATAAAAAATCATAATCACACATAGATTTTTAAGAAAATAAAAAGGATGATGCAACTTACTAATACTCAGTGGTCTATAACAGAAGAAAATATTGCCCAAGCAGCTTTAGAAAAAGCTAAAGAACGAGAAATCAATGCCTTAATCACAACAGTGCGCCAGCAAGCAAGTGGAATTCAAGAATTTGATGATTTATGGTATCTACATGATTTTCTCAGTGCCAGAAGATACGATCTAGATGGCAAGTATGACTCCAGAAATGCAACTGTAATTTTTGCTCTAGCTGGCTTAGTAAAAGAGGGATGGTTAAAGCTTGGAGAGCTGGAAGGCTTGGATAAAGAAAAGATTACAAAAGTATCTGCCATGACCCGCATTATCTAATATAATCTAAATCAAGGGCGGGTTGTGAAATGAACTGCTGTTCCATCTAGACCCGCACTCTTTAAGCTTGATTGTCTGGCAGTAAATTTGGTAAGACGCGATCGCAACAAAATAAAGTCCCTGCAGCGACACATAGTGGAATACCTAAAAAGTTAACTATAGGAATGGTAATTAAACCTTGACAAATTAACCCAAAAGTGGCGCTTGCTGGTAAACTACGACGCACTACTGTTAACTTCTGTCGAAATTTTAATTTTCTTCTCTCCAAAAATCCATCAAAAAAGTCAAGACAAACAATGGAAGTTGTTAAAGTTATACCACCAATAGTTGCGATTAAAGAACCTCCAGGGAGAAAGTTGAGCAGCAATATCGGTAAACCTATTACTAAAAGTAATCCAACTTTTTTTAACTCAAAGAGTATTGCTCGCCAAATATCTCTGAGAGAGTTTAATAAACTTGGAGGAGTTTCAGGCAATGTTCCAGTTCTAATTTTTTCTAATTGTTCAGAAAGTTGACCATAAAAAGGTGAACCTAGAATAGTTCCAAATTGTACTAACAAAAATCCAATTATCAGCAATAATATTGCGAATAGAATAACTTGTACAAGTTTATATAAAATATTATCTATATAACTTAAGAAGTTTAACCATGTTGGTAATTGAGCAATTAAAGCATCAAAGCTTAAAGATAAGTTCTTAAAAATAGTATTAATTAAATCAATTCCTGGTAGGAGTAAACTAAGATAAAGAAGAATACCTACCACGATATTAATCAAAATTGGCACAACTATATAACCTATTAATTTTGGATTTTTGAGAAATATCGTTAAAGCACGAAAATGGTAAGTTGCCCCTGCGAATAATCCGATAGGAGTCTCAAATATAGATAATATTGACTTAATTTTTTTTTGTTTTACCATGAGTTAATTGAGAGTAGTTATACCAAATTGATAAATTTTTGCTACAAATAGCTTAGGATATTTCTTAGGAGTCAACCCACCCCTAACCCCTCACAGGAAGAGAACTCAGGAAGAGCAAGTCAGAATGAATGGCTTTAATGGCAGTTTTTAGGTATGAATTTATCTTTTTAGTCCAAAAAGTATCTCCTATAAAGTAGGGACGTTAGCGGCAGCTCTGCGTTAGCAAATGGCCATTCGTCCTTGCAGCCCTTATTATTCGTAACATTCTTTTTTTATCCTTGGTATTAGAAGTTATAACAGTGTGCGCTGGTATATTTACAAATTGCAGGAGGCGCCCAATAGCTAAAAGTCTTATATTATCGGCAATTTATTCCCCCTATTGCCTGTTGCCTGTTGCCTGTTGCCTGTACACAACGCTATAGTAGCTATAAGAGGTTGTTTGTGAACAAAAGATTAAGTAGAATATTTGACAGCATCCTTACCATTTTCTGGAATAATAGTTGGTTCTTCTGTGACGCACCCCATGAGTTAGTGGAGATTCAGATTTTTTGTAGAGGAAAAATCCCTACTCTATAGAAGTATTAAATTATTTGTAGAAAATCAGATTGTTATACATATTTCTATTTAGCTTCTCTATTTTTCAATTATCCCCAGAATTTTAGATTACTAACTAACTACAATAGAAAGTTATATCAAGTCTGATTAATTAGCCACAATCAAAATATTTTCTCTGATAAATTTCCTCATTTTCCCTATTACCCATTCCCTAAAATTTTTATTGTGGGTATTTAAATAAACATGATATTAGCGTTTCTCAGTCTAATGAGGTACACCTATCTTGATTTGTCTTCTATTCCCTGTTCCCTATTCCCTAAAACCAACAAATTTTGTACCTCACGCTTCTTGGGAATGACTATATATATTAGCTATATTTAACATATAAAAATTATGGGATGATAGAAGATTTATATTAGTAAATCAACTAATAATGTTTAGTTTTAATCTCATCCCAAGACCAATTATAGTAACCTATAGTTTACAGTGGATCAACCCAACCGTAAGGGTCAGTCACTTTAGCTGTTTTAATATCTTCTAATTTTTGTAATACTTGAGGAGCATATTTTCGTTCAAAAATAGGAGGTAAAATCATATCTTTACCTTGATCATTAATAGTAGAAATATGAGCAATTGTAGCAGCAGTTCCCATACCAAATGCTTCAGAAAGATTACCCTCTTCATAAGCTTTTGCCACTTCATCAATAGAAATTAATCTTTCCTCAACTTTAACACCCATATCTCTCAATAAAGTTAATACACTATCTCTAGTAATTCCAGCTAATATAGTACCAGTCAACTTAGGAGTAATCACAACATCATTAATGACAAAAGCCACATTCATTGTGCCACATTCTTCAATATATTTTTTTTCCTTCCCATCCAACCATAAAACATTATCATAACCTTGTTGTTTAGCCTCTTTATCTGCTAATAAACTACCACCATAATTACCAGCACATTTAGCCGCACCTGTTCCACCTTCAGCAGCTCGTATATATTTATCTGTAACAATTAACTTAACTGGTTCTGAATAATAAGCACCTACAGGGCAAGAAATAATCATAAATTTATAACTATTTGCTGGTTTAAGACCAACAGATTCATCTGTAGCAAAATAAATAGGTCGAATATATAATACACTACCCGATTGAGTAGGAATCCAGTCAGAATCTAGCCTAATTAATTCCTTTAAACCATCCAGAAAAATATCTTCAGGAATAGGTGGCATACATAATCGAAAAGCTGATTCATTTATCCGTTTATAATTAGCTTGTGGGCGAAATAGTAAAGGTTTTCCTGTGGGACTTCTATAAGCTTTTAAACCTTCAAAAACGGTCTGGCCATAATGGAGGGCTGACAGAGAAGGAGCCATTGAAATATGGCCATAAGGAACAATTTTTACCTCTTGCCAATTACCATCCCTGTAGTCAGCAACTAACATATGATCGCTAAATACTTTGCCAAAGGGACTATTATTGATATCCTGTTCTTTAATCCGAGAGTGGCTAGTTTTTTCTATAGATATTTGAGAATTATGAGAATTAACTATTTGCATTATTGTCTGGCTTTTAGTAAAAATGCTACTTTATATTGTTTATTTATAATATCATGCCCAATTAAATACATATAATTAAAAACAAGTCACTTTTGTAGAAGATGGTAAAAAGCAAAGACCTCAAAAAGTTGTGGGAAAAGTGAAAAGTCTTTACTCCTGACTCCCGACTTAAAAAGGATGGTTGATTAATGCAATGTTATTTAATACATTTTTATTCTTTGTCAGATATATGTAGTACCATTTGCAAAAAAAGATTGTGACAAATATCATGATAAATCAAAATCAATTAACAAAGGGGAAAAATGATAGAGAGAGATGGCTTCACCTAATTCCATCACAACTCAGTTTAGAGAAAACTTTAGACTTCTCCTTTTAATAAAATTTGTTCGTATGAAGTATTAAGTATTAGGGAGTTTAGGAAAAATAAAATAGTATCAAACAACTCTCAAATAAAGTATTATTAATAATTGGTATAGCATATATTTATTCAAGTTTTTTTGCAGACTTTCTATTATCAGTTATCTGATATCAAGTCTTATTAATTAGCCAAGGGTAAAAATGTTGCCTCTCAGCAGAAACCTATATCTTTTACCATAATCACCAAAGATTATTCCATTACCTTTCTGAATAGAAACTGCAAGTATTTTACCTCTCATAATGATGATGAAATTATTGTTGATTGGTCAGATAATTTTAGTATGACTTTGACTGAAAAATGTTCAAGTTTTTGTAAAAAATTATAAACATCTATTTTAGTGGTAATCATTTCTCACAGATGTTTAAGTCTTTGTGATAATTTAGCAGTTGCCAGTTATTGAATAATTAACAATCAAAAGTTACTCCTATGAATAGAGATGGGTTTGTGATTATTTTTAGTTAAAAATTTATCAAAAATCAGACCAAACCCACCCCTATTTTAATTGTCTAGCTTAATTATCATGCTTGGCAATAACCCAAATAGCATGAACAATACCACCAATATAAAAACCAAAAATAGTTAGGAGAAGATTAATCCAAAAAGCACCGCCTAAACCAACAGTCAAAAAAACACCTAAAGGCGGTAAGAATATAGCAGCTAGAATTCGTAGTATAGTCATTTTAGTTACTCTTGTAATTTTTAAACTATTGTTGTCTTAGTTATAGCTTCAACTATTAGTAGAACCTTTACCGAAAAATTTTGGAGGTTTTGCTAAAGTATATACCTCAGTCTCAGTAGCGATCGCTTCCCGCAAATGTTTAGGTACTTGTAACATCCCCAATAAGGTAGTCCCATCCAACATCCGAAACCCACCAGTAGTTTTTTCTCTCAGAAGTTGATTAACTGTTTCTGGGTCAGGACGACTATTAATCATTTCTGTTGAACCTATTACAAAACCCCAAGGTTGTCCATAAGTAGGAACATAACTACTATAAGATTGGACATAAGGAAAAACTTCTTTCATTGTATTCACAATTCGAATATGAAGTTTCATTTCTCCTAGGGAAACAGGACCAGCTTGCACAACAAAAAACCCTCCAGGGGTAAGCACCTGTAGAATCTTTTCAAAGTATTCCTTTGTAAACAACTGAAATGAAGGTCCCTCTTCAATAGGGTCAGAAAGGTCAGAGATAACTACATCCCAAATTTCACCAGAAGTCTCCAAAAATTCTAAAGCATCACCAATGACCAACTTGAGGCGAGGGTCATCAAAAGAATTAGCGTGCATCTCAGGCAAATATTGACGACAAGCTTCAACCACTTCTCCATCAATATCAATCATGGCCACTTTTTCTACTGTTTGCCAACGTAAGACCTCTCGAATAGTTGCTCCTTCACCACCACCAAGAACAAGAACTTTACTAGGAGATCCATGAAAAATCATGGCAGGATGTACCAGGGGTTCATGGTACAAAAATTCGTCTCCTGTAGAAGATTGCCATTTACCATCAAGAACCAGTGCTTTACCATAAATACCTGTGTTTATGATGTACATATCCTGATAGGCAGTTTTTTTGTAGGCAAGTACCTCGGTAATGCCATGAACATAAATATCCCAAGGTGTGATATACTCGCTAATCCATAAATCTGCACCAACTTCACTACTTGCCATAAGCTATATTCCTCAATGACATACTTCGTATCAATACTCAATATTGAGATAGGATATATTTCTTAGCACAAAATTGTTTTAGATTCCAACTATACTGAATACAAACCTGAAGTTTTACAGGTATTATTTTATTTAAATCATCTCAATTTTATCCTTATGATTAGAGTAATTTTACTCAATCGCTTCAAGAGCAAAAACAACTTTTCCTAATTAAAACTATCTAAATTAATCTGTTAAGTCTTACTTTTGACTATCTTGTCGATCGTCCTTTCTATTAATTTATTTGATATTTTGATATGGAGAAAAAATCTCTGCATCCCTTGACTCGTGACACAGGGTATCCACATTTTTAACTTTTGACTTGATAGGTGAGATTTGTTGAATTCAAGTATAATTTATTGAACAAGTTACTCTTCATAGTGCTATGGAAAATAATACAACTAACAACTTCTCAAATATATCTTTCAATCAGTGGAATGCAGAACTGTATGAAAGTAAACATTCTTTTGTTTCTAATTTGGCAATAGATTTATTAGAATTGCTCAGTCCTCAGAGTGGAGAAAAAATTCTTGACCTTGGTTGTGGTACAGGTCATCTGACCTATAAAATCACTACAAAAGGGGCAAAAGTGGTAGGAATTGATAATGCTCCGACCATGATTGAACAAGCACATCGTTGTTATCCAGATATTAAATTTTTAGTAGGAGATGGAGTTAATATAGGTTTAAAAGAAACATTTGATGCGGTGTTTTCTAATGCAGTACTTCATTGGATTAAAGAACAGAAAAAAGTTATCCGTAATATTTGGCGCGTCCTGAAACCTGGAGGTCGTTTCGTTAGTGAATTTGGTGGTAAAGGTAATATTAAAACAATTGTTAAAAGTATTTATGAAGCCTTAGATGCTGCTGGTTATAGTAGTAATAAACAACTTAATCCTTGGTATTTTCCTAGTATTGGAGAATATGCTACTCTCTTAGAATCACAAGGGTTTGTGTTGACTTTTGCTACTTTATTAGAAAGACCAACTAAACTTGAGGATGGAGAAAATGGTTTGCGTAATTGGCTGAAGATGTTTGCAACTTGTTTCTTTGAAGGAATTCCTGAGAAAAAGCAAAGTATTATTATTGATGATATTGAAAATAGATTGCGTCCTCATTTATATAAAAAGGGTAAATGGACGGCTGATTATAAGCGAATTAGGATTATGGCTTTTAAGGAAGGTAATTTAGAATAAATAATGACTAAATTACTGATTATTTAAGTTATTGTTGTTTTAGACAATAATTTATATGTGTTACTAATTTATATTTCATTTCACCTATACCATTTCTCAAATATCAATACTTTAATCATGTTCGGTTGAATAGTTATAATTGATAGGCAAAAGGCGATATGTAGTAGAAGTTTGACGGAACGGTGATACATAGAGAATTATATTTATCAGGCTTTCATCCGAACATGATATTATTTAATAACTGCTTGAGATATCAAAAATAAGGAATAAATGAAGTTAAAGTAAAGGTATGTTCAACAATTAATAATTAATAATTAACAATTACTTCTCGTTGAAAAAGAGAGGATTGACTCAAAGGAAAAATTTTTCTTGTTTCTCCTTTAAAGGAGAAGCTTTAAACCTTAATTATTCGGTAATTTAAGTTATTTTCCTATTATTTCGATCATCAATCCATTGCTTGGCACGTTTAACTGCCTCTTGTCGAGAAGAAGCATAAGGTACTGCTACAACACAACCTAATTTGTAATTAGCCCAAACTGCATAAGTAGGATATCCATTCATTTCACCTTGGTCTATTTCAACTTTCCAACCTTTATATTCAAAGGCAAGCATAATATGAGGAAAATCAGGTTCAATCATTATAGTGTAAATAAATTAGCTATGGTTATATCAAAATAGTTCCAAATTAAAAATCAGAAATTATGATATTTTTTAGTCTATATGATACCAAATATCAAAATTCTTGCTACATTTTATTGAGAATAGGGAGTAGTGAAATGAATAAAATATCTTCGCTCTTTGTAAACGGATCGTTAAAAATATTGCTCTTACTTACTTATTAATTAATAACTGAAGTCTTGAGCAAATATAGCGTTATTTTGGGAAGTTACTATGAAATATTCAATTAACTTTTGAGTAATATAATTTTATAGCACTACGAATTTAGGTGTTTGACACTACTAAATTTTGTTTCGTTTCGGAGCATTGACCTAGGAAATAGGTTTTATAAACAGGTACACAAAATTAACTATAAAGATTGACATCTAAATGTCTATGTGCTATAAATAATGACTGTGTGATCATCAACATAAAACTAACAAAGTGAATAACATTATTTCAGCGTGGGCAATAACATTTGTCCCAGGCTTGATCCTTTGGACTTGGGAAAAAAAAGATCCCTTAAAGGAAATTAACTATTCAGAGGAAATCCTGGAAGATATCAAGAATGCTGCAATAATGATGCTTTATATTGTCGTTGTTGTCTATGCTTACTATCCGATACAGAATTTTATTACTTCTGCACCCTTCGTCGAGGCAATTGGTTGGACTAACATTTTGTCTGCTCCTCTATACTCTAGGGTTATTCTAGCCATTTTCTTAAGGGAATTCAGTCTTTATGTCATTCATTGGCATATGCACTATATCGAACAGATTTGGCAAACTCATAAGTGGCATCATTCAGAACAGAAACTATGGTGGCTGAGTGGTGTAAAATCAAGCTTAACAAGTAAACTAATGTTTGCAAGCATTGGCTTATGGTTTCCTGCACTAGCTATTCCTGCTCACATTGCTATTGTGTATGGCGCGATTGCATCATTTCACAACACGATTAGCCATCTCAACATTAAGTGGCGACCTTGGATGCGAGTAGTAGAGTATGTGATTGTCACCCCTCGATACCACCACGTCCATCACCTTGCTGAAGAGAGGTTCCACAATAAGAACCTGGCAAGTATGCTTGTCATCTTTGACCACATTTTTGGTACTTATTTCAATACAGATTTAGTTGATTCCCAGACAGAAGAGTATGGCATTGGTGAAGAACCGGTGACAGCTAGAATGATTGTGGGACTTTAGTATTAATGGGGTGGGAAAGATATCAGGAGTGCATCTTTTCTTAACGAGGGCATAAATTTCAATTAAATTCCTGCCACTAAACAAGCGTTGGTACTCACTCAAATCTCCCTGTAATCAGTAAAGAAACTGGATATAGCTGATTATCCCAAAGCGAAGTAAAATTCAGTTGGATACTCAGTAGAAAATATGCATTGCATAAACTTACTAGCTATCTAGCTCAAAACCACAGCCTACCTCCATCCCCTCCCGGGAGGGGAGCTAGAGGGGTGGGTGCAGATATGGGTTTTTATGAATTCCGCAGACAGCTAGAGTACAAATTTCAACTTTACGGATCATCCTTAACCATTCTTGATAGATGGTTTCCTAGTTCTAAAACTTGCTCTAGGTGTGGAACTGTTAAAGAGTCTCTGTCTTGATCGGAGCGTGTTTTCAAATTGCGAACACTGCAATTTTAGCTGCGTGTAAGATGAGAAAACACTCACATTTTTGTTAATAATAGTTAAACTCAAAAGCATGGAATGAGTGTGTGGAGAATGTAGAAAATGACAGAAAAACTTAGAGAGAATCAATTTAGTCTAGGTTTGAAAGGCTTTTTCAATTCTATCCCCACAGATGCCTGGGGTGCATTGCTGGGAAGTATTTTCTGTATTTCCCTAACCCCAGTTTTTTTTCGTCTTGGGGAAAATGAAATGAGCTTTAGTACCACAGCATTTAATCGCTATTGGGTTGCAAGTCTTGCATTTTTGTGCATCAAACCTTTTTTTTCAACGAATCAGGACTGGGCGACTCCTTCTTTACTTTCGACAAGAAGAATTGCTCTTCTGATTGCAGACGGAATTATTTTGGCAGTGGGATTAATATTATGGGCTTGGTCTCTAGAACAAACTAGCATTGCCAATTCAACACTTATGCACAATTTAGTTCCCCTATTCACAGTGCTGGGAGGGTGGCTTGCTTTCGGACAGACCTTCGATCGCCGTTTCCTAGTGGGGATGTTTGTAGCGGTCGTCGGCGCGGCTATTTTAGAATCAGAGAGCCTGCTTTCCTTCGAGTTTGGCATCGAATTTTGGGGAGATGCTGCAGCTTTACTGTCTGCAGTATTTTTTGGGATTCATCCCCTCATTATCGAGCGCTTGCGACAACAGTTAGACCCTTTAACAATTATGACCTGGTCTTCAATCACGAGTTCTTTTGTGCTGCTAATTCTGTTAGTGATTACTGGGGAATCTTTTTTCCCAACCACCGCTGTCGGCTGGTTCGCTGTCGTTGAACTGGCTTTGGTGGGACAAATGTTAGGGATTGGACTTTGGGCTTATTGCCTGAAGAAAATTTCCGCTGCTTTTGCCAGTTTGCTGGCTTTAGTCATTCCTTCTTTGAGTGCGATCGAGGGCTGGATCGTTTTTTCTGAGCAGCTAAGTCCACTCACATTGCTCAGTTTTGTCATTGTCGTCTCAGGAATGTATTTAGCCGTTTCAAGCCGAGGGAGGGTGAATTTCACGGAGGAAGCAAAGAGAAGTTAATCTCAAGGGAGGCAGCGATCGCGACTCCTGTCTCCCCTTAATTCCCAGTCATTTATACCCTACATTCCGCACGACAAAACGTAGCATAAAAGTCAAAAGTCAAAAGTCAGAAGAAAATTATAGTGCTCAATAGGAGACAAGGATTCAGCAAGTATTTATGCTTAATATTTAACTGAGAATTTGACTCCTGATCAAGGTAGCTGAGTGCTATGCATAAAAACATAAGTCAAAAGCGAGTGCTAATTGGCGAGGTTTCCTCAGAATGCAAGACGCACTCAAGACAGTCAAAAGTCAAAAGCCAGAAAAAAATTATAGTGTCCAATCAGCAAGCCCTAAGTAGTTTTTCCTATCTACTATGATTCTTTCCTCCCTTCTCCCCTGCTCCTCTGCTTCCCATCTGAACTATTAAGTATAATTCTCAATATTTCTATAAGCAGTATAAACAGCTTGTACATTATACCAATTCAAAAATATACGAGAAATTTCTAAAGCCAACTGTGACTTACCTCGGTCAATTAACCATTGCAAAAAACCAGCCATTGTCTTTTCATTTAATCTTCCACCTAATGATAAAACTCCCCATAATAATTTGTGTAGCCAAGTCATTTGAATCATCATTTTAACTTCCCAAGTCGGATGTTTTTGATAAAACAAAACTCCCATTTTTCCCCTTTGAATTTCTCGCTCAATCATTCCTGGTAATTGCTCCAAAGAAAAAGGTGGATGCCAATGATAACCAACAGCATCAGGACACTTAATCAATTTTAAACCCAATTTTTTTAACCTAACTCCTAACTCCAAATCTTCCCAACCATACTGTTCAAAACGAGTATCAAATAATCCAGCTTCAATTAACCAACTACGAGCGATCGCTACATTTCCTGTAGCAAAAAAAGCTGCCGAAAAATCAGTCAACTTATAAGGTTCTGAAGTGGGAAAATCAAAATTACAAGTATTAATGACTCTGCCATAAGTAAATACATTATCTGACTTTTGAGCAATCAAACTATTTGCGTGTGACTGTAGAAAAGAATCTGTTACCACCAGGTCACTATCAATAAAAATAATAAAATCTCCTTTGGCCTGTTCAACACCAAAATTCCGAGCTGCTGCTGGCCCTTGGTGGGACTGAGAAAATAGTTGGACATGGGGAAATTCTTTGGCCTCTGTTTCTAACCAGGGGATAGTATCATCCGTCGAGCCATCATCGACAACTATTACTTCATAATCTATAATTGGGTAGTCATAATCCTGATTTTCCAGAGCGCGAAGACACTTTTCTAAAATCGGTTTGCGATTATAAGTGGGGATAACTACACTGAAAAACATTTTGTCTCCTGAGTGGGATAACTCGATAGTAGGTAGTACATTATGGGTCTTAGCTGTTATAGCATGGATAAAAAAGGGTCTTGCTGAATTCAGGTATGATGATTCTACAGGGCGATCATTAACACCAGAAAATCAGAATAATTCAATAGACAGAAAATAGTTTTATACTTGAAAAGTACTCTTCAAACTCTATTAGAAACAATGAAAAATATTTTTCAAAAGATATTTTTTGCGGGGGGGGGTGGTAGTAGGACTATTAACTCCTTGTATTGCTATCGCTCATTCAGGCCGAACCGATAGCAGTGGATGCCACACAAACCGATCAACAGGAAGATATCACTGTCATGGAGGAACTTCATCAGGAGGATCGGGGAGTTATGGGACTTCTGGAAATTCTGGCAACAGCACAGGGTTAAGAACTTTAGGCGATACTGGAAACGTAGTTATTCTCTGCTCAACTAATCAACTTTGTCATAGTTTAGGATATTCTTCTTGGGAAACAGGCGATCTTTTAAGAGCTTATCTTTACTATGAAAAAGCATTAAGTTTTCAATCTAATGACCTCCAAGCATTCACTAATTTTAATATATTACAGCCTCATGTTTATCGGATAAATGGTTCTTGCTTTAACTACGAGCAATGTATGAATATTGGTTATAGATCAACAGAAAACAAAGACTATCAGACAGCTTTGATAAATTTCAAAAGAGCGTTAAACTTCCGTCCTAATGATAGTTATGCAATGAAAGCGATTAAGAATGTTAGTCAGTTGATTATTTATGTACAATAAGCCATTACTCCCTAGAGATGCTAGGGAGTACTTATTTTTATCCATCATTTATATAGTATATAGACAAAATCTTCTTTTTCAATAATTAATAATTACCTCTTCTTAAAAGTAATCCGAATATTTATTATAGATAATGAGATGGTATTGCTGATTTTAAATATGAAATAACTCATTCATCTAAATCTTAAAATTATATCTTTTCTTTACTTAGTTTAAGGAAAGACTTAGAAGTAGTGGTTTAGCAACCAAACCCCTAGAATAAAAGTTGATAATTCTTCTGCAATAGTATAGTTGGGTATTAGATATTAACTTTAATAACTGGAAAAAGCACTCCACATCCACTCATTTCCAAAAGCTGATTCTATAGCCCACTTTTAATTTCTCCCACAATTAAGATAAACTCTAGAATCTGTACTTTGCCTGACAATAAATTTAAAGGCTTAGTCCCATAATAAAAACCCAGTTGTAATTCTAGAGAAAAATCTATGAGTCGTGCCACTAAAGTTGTATTAGCTTATTCTGGTGGAGTGGATACCTCCGTTTGCATTCCTTACTTAAAAAATGAGTGGGGTGTCAAGGAAGTAATTACTCTTGCTGCAGATCTAGGACAAGGGGATGAGTTAGAAGGAGTCCGCAAAAAAGCATTAGATTCGGGTGCGGTAGAATCTTTGGTTATAGATGTTATCGAACCTTTGATTCAAGAATATGCTTTTCCTGCTATTCAAGCAAATGCTCTATATGAAAATCGCTATCCTTTAGCGACAGCATTAGCTAGACCTTTAATTGCTAAAATCTTAGTAGATGCAGCAGAAAAATATGGTGCTGATGCGATCGCCCATGGTTGTACTGGAAAGGGTAATGACCAAGTAAGGTTTGATGTTGCTATTGCTGCACTTAACCCGAAAATCAAAATTCTTGCTCCAGCGCGGGAGTGGGGAATGAGTCGTGAGGAGACTATTGCCTACGGTGAAAAATATGGCATTCCAGCACCAGTGAAAAAATCTTCCCCTTACAGCATTGATAAAAATTTATTGGGGATGGCGATCGAAGCAGGGGAGTTGGAAGATCCTTGGGTGGAGGCGCCGGAGGAAGTTTATAATATGACTAAAGCGATCGTTGATACTCCCAATGAACCAGAATATGTTGAAATTGGTTTTGAGGGAGGAATTCCTATTAGTCTCAACGGTCAAGGAATGGGTGGTATTGAGTTAATTACTAAACTTAATCAGATAGTGGGAAATCATGGTATTGGTCGAATTGACATGATTGAAAACCGTCTAGTGGGAATTAAATCACGAGAAATTTATGAGTCTCCGGCAATGTGGGTACTTATTCAAGCGCACCGCGACTTGGAAAGTTTAACTTTGACTGCTGACGTGACTCGTTATAAGCGTGGTATTGAGGAAACTTACAGTCAGTTGGTTTATAACGGTTTGTGGTTTAGTCCGTTGAAGGGTGCGTTGGATGCTTTTATTCAGCAGACTCAGGAAAGGGTGACTGGTGTTGTGCGAGTGAAGTTGTTTAAGGGTAATGCGATGGTTGTCGGTCGTCAGTCTGGCAATTCTTTATATAGTTTTGATTTGGCGACTTATGGTGCTGAGGATGAGTTCGACCATAAAGCGGCGGAAGGGTTTATTTATGTTTGGGGTTTGCCGACTCGTGTTTGGTCGGAGAAAGTTAGAGGTGAATAAATTGGCGATTTTTTAACTTTAATTAGTTGTTCCTGTAGGGATATTTTTTCATTTCTACAGGAATAATTTTTTTTGTGTAGTTTGGGTTAAGCGATCGCGCAGCGGAATGGATGTTCTATTGCGCAACCCAACAAATATCGAAATGATTAGGACTTAAGGATTACAAGGTATTGTGGTCATTGCAACCCAGAGGGTTTGCGGAGCAGTCCGGAACGGAAAGCAATCTCAAATCCTATTTTTTCGTACCTCATGCGTAAGTCCTGATCATTTTGGGTTTCATGCCTCAACCCAACCTACATTAACTGAATAAATATTTTTCTAATCTTGATTTTTTAATTTATCATTTTGCTCTGATTTTTCTTCAATTTCTAATTTTTTTATATGTTTTCGTTGATATTTAATATTTAGAGAAATTGGTTGAGACATTTCTCTAAATATTAAATCTTGTTCTTGTTTCCTCAACTTTTTTTCTTGTTGATTCAACTCACTCATTTTTAGCATTCGTTCAAGAAGAAAAATTGCAAGGATATCGTAGATTATAAGTTAACTATACCAATTTCATAAAATATTGCAAAGCGTGAGGACACAGGGAACAGGGAACACCGGAGCTGGGAACAGAGAAAGAAAAACATAAATATTAAAGAGGAAAAAAGGTGGAAATTTTAGAATTTATGGAATTTATAATTTTTTCTTTTAAGAAGAAATCACAAATTAAGATGTAACTGCCTTTGCGTGAATTTGGTATTACAGATGGTCGGAGCGAACCTTTAGGATTACAATTAGAAGTTGAGGATAAATTGATCAGATTTTATCGGTAAGATACGGGAGCAAAATTGGTAATTTATGATGAATTACGAGAAGTTTTGAATCAGGAAATTGGGGCACGGCAAGAAGCAGAAAAACGAGCCGAAGAATTAGAATTTTGATTAGCTCGTTATCGCGATCGCTTTGGAGAATTACCTGAAAATTAACAGTATAATTAATTGGTTTTATTGAATAAGTTATGAGCAAATGATATGATTCCCAATTTTGGATTTATTTGTAGGGAAGAAAGCAAAGTATCTAAGGATATTAATTTATTTAGGGGAACAGTTTGGAAACTTTTCCAAAAATATTTTTGTTTGGTTTCCTT
>NZ_RCBY01000369.1 GCF_003838195.1 Okeania hirsuta | reverse complement strand
CTTAATTCTGGATTACCCAAGTCACCAACGAAGACTCATGCCATTATTGGCGAAAACTTATGCGCTACATTTTGGTCTGGAATATCTCACACAGCGTTTCAGTGAACACGAAGGTGAAGATATGCGTGAGATTGAAACCTTGGCTGCCGGGCTAAAAGCGTATAGTACTTGGTTTACTACCGCCACTATTCAGGAATGTAGAGAGGCTTGTGGTGGTAAAGGCTATCTAGCGGAAAACCGATTTGCTGCACTTAAAGCCGATACGGAGATTTTCACAACTTTTGAAGGAGACAATACCGTCTTGATGCAATTAGTAGCGAAAGGAGTATTGACCAGCTTCAAGAATCAGTTTCATGAGGAAGGCACTTGGGGATTGCTGCGTTTCTTAGGTGGTAGAATTGGGACGGCTATATCGGAGTTGAATCCCATAATCATCAGAAATACCGATCGGCAGCATCTCTTGTCCAGTGATTTTCAGTAAGTGCTTTTCGGTACCGGGAGAGCAATCTACTTTATTCCCTGTCTCAGCGAATGCGTTCGATGATTAAATCGGGGCTCAGTGCTTACCAAGCTGCCCTGAATTGCCAGCAGCATATGATTGCCTTGGCAGAAGCATTCGTAGAGCGTACTGTTTTAGAGCAGTTTACCACGGTACTAGAAACTCAAAAAGAAGAATCAACTTATTCTGCTTTACAACAACTATGTCAGTTGTATGCCCTACATACAATTGAAAAACATAGTGGTTGGTATTTAGAAAAAGAATATATTAGTGGAGCAAAATCAAAGGCGATTCGTGGACTGGTAGATGATCTTTGTCTTCAAACAAGACATCAGGCACAGGCACTAGTAGAGGCTTTTGATATCCCTGACGCCTTGTTGGGGCACCAATCATCCGCTGATCGTTGATTAACATATTATGAAGTCACTTTGGTCTCATTTATTGGTAGCTTTTTTTGCTTCCTTGATTTCTTTCTCCTATTCTCCACCTACTATCCTGTGAAGGTCACTCAGATAGAAGAGGTGCCAATTCCAGTAAGCTCACAGGTAAAGGAATCGACAATTTTAACGGCGGATAGAGGTCAAGCCTCTCCCTTTTATACAAAGGATTTTAGTCTGATTGTAATCGAGTTATGCCGTCAGTGGTAAACATCACCGGCCTCAGCGCCACTAATTTATAAGATTAGTTCGGGTTCTGGCGTGATGGTTTCACCTGATGGCTATATTGTTACCAATCATCACGTGATAGAAGATGCCACCACCCTACGTATTACTCTACATAACAAAAGAAAATACGACGCAGAGGTAGTCGGCATGGATACGCAGACTGACCTGGCGCTGATCAAAATCAATAGCCAAAACCTCAGGACCTTGCCCTTAGGCAATAGTGATGAACTGGATGTTGGGGAGTGGGTCCTCGCTATCGGACATCCTTTCAACCTAAACTCTACAGTAACTGCAGGAATTGTTAGTGCCAAAGCAAGAAACATCAACATCCTAGGAGATGAATATTCTATCGAAAGCTTTATTCAGACCGATGCCGTTGTAAATCCGGGAAATAGTGGTGGTGCCTTGATTAATGCTGAAGGAGAGCTTGTAGGAATCAATACCGCTATCTTAACTGAATCGGGTGTTTCTGAAGGTTATTCCTTTGCCATTCCTTCCAACCTGGTCCGGAAAAGTCATTACGGACCTTAGAGCATATGGTCAAGTACAACGTGCCATTCTCGGCGTCAATATATTTGATGTCACTGATGAAATAGCTTTCGAATTGGGCTTATCTCAGGTAGAAGGTGTATTCATCCAAAGTGTCACGCCTGGCGGCACCGCCTTTTATGCCGGCCTGCAGAAAGGAGATGTGATTCTGAAAGTAAATGATGTTCCCACCCCTACCGTACCTGAATTACAGGAGCAGGTAGCGCTCTATCGACCAGGAGATAATATCAGCTTGGTTTACATGAGAGATGGCCAGATTCAACGGAAAGAAAAAGTAGTCCTTAGCCCTTAGAAGATCTCCTTCCGAGAAAAAAATAATCTTTTTTTTGTTTTAGTTGTGACTTAGGAAATATCCCACGTCAGAAGGTTGTACTATGAACAAATGAACACTCAATCTTTTACTCACCAACTTAAACACGCTTATTGATGGTAGCCGTACTCAACCCGGGCGCTAGGCGTCCCTCCGTGGAAGCACTAAACCCTCAGAACAACCAAAAGTCATTCTTCGTCAGATCTCAAAATGTATTGGTACGAGTTAAGGTTAAGGATATCCGATACATTCATGCCGATGGCAACTATTGCTACCTGTTTACTGAACAAAAAAAATATGCCATTAAACTCTCTCTTACCCGCCTGATGGATCGCTTGCCTAACAATGAATTTCTGCGAATTCATAAGAGTTACATCGTACAGCTAAAAGAGGTCAATAAAATTGATCTAGGCAGCAACAGCCTTTGCCTCAAATGATGTCAATGTACCCATAGGCAGGGCCTATCGCTCTGAGCTTATAGACTCTCTTGAAATCCTATAATTCCCAAAAAGAGGTGTTGTAGATAACAACTACTACCCTCTTCTCAAGACTGCGGATCCCGCAGCTTCTTTCTCCCCGTCATTATAGTTCTACTATTTTACCGTCCTTCATAGTTCCTAAAAGTCAAGTGCTGCCTAATCCTTTATGGGTTGGAATTCCAGGCACTTTGCTGATAGGCCATAAGTCACAGATTCAAACATAAGATTGCTTTGGATGTCTTGGCCATTTGCCGAGGCTCCTTAAAAACCAATTAGTATAATTCAAGATTAGAAGTTTTTAAAGTAAGGGGGAACGGTTACCGGAGAAAGATCTTGTATCCTATTCGGTAACCTCTTACTTACTTACAGAAGAAAAATGAGGACATGCTTTTTTGGACAAAAGCGATTTTCCAAATACCGGATAAAGAAAGGATTAGCCGGCTTTTTCATTCTTTATCTACCGAGAATTAAGATATTACCGAAATATTTTGGATTTTTGTAAGGAATATGTTACCATAACATAATTACTTAATTTTTAAGTAAGGGGGAACGGTTGTCAGGCTTGCTCTTTGAGCAAAATCCTGGCAACTTTTTTTTTGCTCCATCCCATCTTTTCCGTCCCATTCCAACATCTCCTTAAAATCTTTGAAAATCTTATTAGTATTTTATAAATTTGTTGGACCCTCCTAATTGTAGCATACACAATCGCCAAATCAATTGTAGTTGAAGCCTTCCCATGAATACCTTGCTTTAACGGCAGAGCTTCTTCTCATCGCCCAATAGATACACACATCTGTCTGATACACTAGAAGCGATTAGCTTACAGCAATATTATTGCTGCAGGCCCTCTATAATTCTTAAAACATAAATACCAAAGCTGAACCTATGAAAATGTACGCCGCCCCTTCTTCTTATGTTAGGGCTTACACAAGTGCAGTGCTATTCTTCTGCTTTTTCTCTCCTTTCTCTTTAGCAGCAGAAGAATCGTATGATCCATGTTGCAGTATCCCACATGATGTCGTTACTAGCTGTGATGATTTGCCTGCTGGCTTTGATCCACATGATTGGGACCTATTGGAGGATTTATTTGGCAAGCCCAATGGATACTACCATTGCGACAACCAAAACTGGCACGAACTAGATCCCGAACTCTATTTGGACAATTGTGGTGTAGGCACCATCAATCGACGTTTCAAGGCTTATTACCAATCCAGTGGTTGGGTAGCCCTACGGAGGTCAATTGCGAACAGACTATCACGATCACGCCCTCTCATGAGTATGTGGTCCGCTTCCGCCCGACGCCGTTGCAAATTGCGAAGAGCCGGAGGCAGAGGATATCCAGTTTGACGAATTAAGCTGTGACCTCTTGGCAGTTAGTACCCAGGATTTAAAGTTCCAGACTGGCAGTGAAGCCTGCTACAAAATCTTGAGAACCTATCGGGTAATCAACTGGTGTGAATATGATGGCCACTCTGATCCTATCGTGATTAGCCGCGATGAGGATTGTGATGATGTGCCAGGAGACGAGGCAGTCTGGGTGATTCGCCGACCAGATAACAAAATCTACATCGACAGGACCTCTAATGAAAACGATTACTATCCTTCTGTTGAAGAACAGGATATCAGTTGTGGCCATATGGGTCAAAAGGGGTTTTGGCGGAAAATCTGGCTTACCAGCAGCTCCCATTATTATCAGAGCAAGGGCTTCTATCAATACACCCAACACTTGAAAGTAATGGATAATATTCCACCAAGTGGTAGATGTAACTGATCCAGATCCTTTCTGTAGCTACAGTGAAGATCAAGGAGAAGGTTGCCCCGGCCGTGTGGAATTTTTCCTTCAGCGTATCTGATGAATGTAGCGGCCACTGCTACTGTGAAGGTTTTCTTATTTGAAAACAATGTTCCAGTGCCTTTTACCAACGCTAATAACATCGCCGACGAAGTACTAAGCGGGAGTTATCCCAACTTCACGATCAAGCAATATTTGCCTTGGGTAATCACAGCTATGAAATCCACGTAAAGGACGGCTGTGGCACCTCTTCAGCAGTGAGGGTTCCAGTAGAAGTAGTAGACTGTGATCCTCCATCCATCGTATGTATACACGGCCTCTCCTCTAGCTTAATGCCTTTGGAGGCCAACGTAGATATCGATGGTGATGGCGATATTGATCCGGGAGCCATGGAAATCTGGGCAGTAGATTTCATTATTGATCAATACGATGACGATTGTTCTGGTCCTATTTCCTACTCCATCAATCGCGTAGGAGAAACCCCCAACAGAGATAGTACAGGCATCGTATTCACTTGCGATGATGGCAGTGAAGTGGAAGTAGAGATCTATGTTTGGGATAACGCAGATAATCCTTATCAAGAACAACCCGAATGGAACTGTCGGAGGCCCCAATTACGACCTATGTCGCACCTATATTCGTTTGAACACGAATGACCTTTGTGGGGATGATGTAGATGATGATGCAGCCGACGATGAGGGAGAAGAGGAAGAAGAGGTCACAGACGAAGATGGAAATGAAGATGGAGTAACGGATGACCCTCCATATGGCATGGCTCGCTTGGCGGGTAT
>NZ_RCBY01000368.1 GCF_003838195.1 Okeania hirsuta | reverse complement strand
CCTGAAGTTGAAGCAGCAGTAGAAACCACAGAAGCGCCTGAAGTTGAAGCAGCAGTAGAAACCACAGAAGCGCCTGAAGTTGAAGCAGCAGTAGAAACCACAGAAGCACCTGAAGTTGAAGCGACGGTAGAAACAACAGAAACAACAGAAGCACCTGAAGTTGAAGCGACAGCAGAAACAACAGAAGATGAAGAAAAATCAGCAGCAACTGTAGAATAAGTAGATTGAGGTTAGTAGGTGAATAGGGAGTAAATAAAAGAATAAGTTAGAAAATAACTAAATCAAAAATAACTTATAACTACTCCCTATATCCTGCTGACTTGATATTCTTAATCAGAATAAACTCTATAGCGCTGTGCGCAGGCAACAGGCAACAGCTCATCTGGCAACAGGAGGAATAAAAAGCTGATAATATAAGACTTTTAGCTATTGGACACCTCTTGTAATTTGTAAATATGCCAGCGCACATTGCTATAGTAATAATTAAAAATATATTTTTTCCTATTTTAAAGAATGGTAGCTATTAACTGCCGAGATGTAATATTCCAAGATATTCAAGCAATAATTTTTGATAAAGATGGCACTTTGGAAAACTCCCAAGAGTTTCTCAGAAATTTAGGACAAAAGCTAGCTCGCCTCATCGACGCTAAAATTCCAGGAATTGGAGAACCATTACTAATGTCTTTCGGGATTGATGGACAAAATCTTAACCCGACAGGATTAATGGCAGTTGGAAGTAGGCGAGAAAATGAAATTGCAGCAGCAGCTTATATTGCTGAAACAGGTCGAGGATGGTTAGAGTCACTAGCTATTGCCAAAGAGACTTTTGAGGAAGCTGAAAAAATCTTGCCACAATCTGAACCTTCTCCTATATTTATAGGAAGTCTGGAAGTGCTAAAGTATCTCTGGGAAAAGGGTATAAAACTGGGCATATTATCTGCAGCTTCCACAAAAGCAGTACAAAATTTTGTCAAATACTATCAACTCAAAGATTATATCCAACTAGAAATGGGGGTTGATGATGGTCCAAGTAAACCAGATCCAGAACTATTCTTACAAGCTTGCCAAAAATTGGGAGTTACACCAGATAAAGTATTAATGGTGGGAGATTCTCCCATGGATATAGAAATGGCTAAAAAAGCAGGAGCAGCAGGTTGTATCGGAATTTGTTGGGGCAAGTCAGAAGTTAACTATTTACAGGGAGCAGATGTAGCGATCGCCCATTTAGAAGAAATCAAAGTATTGTAAATAGAAATTAAGTAAGTCGGTGAAAAAAAACCAAAGTATGTAAAGAAATTTTAAGCAGTTTGATTTGAGTAAAATTTAAAACGTTCCGTACTGTAGTTTCCCTTTTCTCCCCTAGCTTGAATACCGTCAATTACTGCATAAGCAAGATCTAACTTGTCATCAAACATTTGACCTGATAGATAATTCATCTTTCTTGAGATGCTTCCACTCCAGCTCAATTGGGTTCATTTCTGAGCAATACTTAGGTAAAAAGAATATATACAAGTCGCGACATTTACTTGGCTACGAGATTAATTAGGGTTTGCTGAAATTATATGAAAGCATTGACTGATATTGCTAAAAGCAATTTTTAGTCCCAAAATTGTAGCAGCTTTGAGGTCAAAAAGGCGCAAAAAGTTAGCAGAAAAAGTTGAGTAGGACAGAAAAATTAAGAGATAATTGTTACTTCTACCTCCTCTATAACTCCCATTCCTCCTGACTCTTAACTACTCCCTACTCCCTACTCCCTACTCCCTACTCCCATCTTCACAAAAAGACTTTTGAGCGCAAACCCTAATTAGGGTTTACCGACCGAATCTAAAAGCACTGATATATATAAAGTTTTAGCCTTTTTGGAGCGAAAAAAAGTGCCAAGTTTTCAGCTTGAGTGACCAAAAAGTTAGGACTTTGGGCAGACAAGCACAGAAAGATACAGGTAAAATGATTCTTCCTACTTTATCTTTCTCCCTACCCTCCGCAAATTTCCCACACTCTGCTTTTTTCGGCAAACCCTAATTATTTGTGTATTTGCATAACCAACCGCCTGTTATAGTAGAAAACAACTTTTAGCTTAGAGACTGTAAAAAGTAATCTAGAATTTTCTGCTTCTGGCCAAAAAAATGTATTGACAAGTAAAAATAATCTCAGGTGAGGCCGTTTAAAATCATCCGACTTCACAGATAGTAGAAAGTAGTTATTTTTTACAACCTTAACTCCCTAAGCTGAAGTTGATTGAACGGCTAATCCCTGGAAAAATATTAGGAGGAACTACTATTGTCTAGTCGTTACTTATTCACTTCTGAGTCTGTTACTGAAGGACATCCAGATAAAATTTGCGACCAAATTTCTGATACTATTATAGATGCTCTACTGACCCAAGACCCTCAGAGTCGTGTAGCTGCTGAAGTAGTAGTTAACACCGGGTTAGTCCTAATTACTGGTGAAATTACCACTAAGGCCCAAGTAAATTACATAGAATTAGCTAGAAAAAAAATTGCTGATATTGGCTATGTTTATGCAGAAAATGGTTTTTCTGCAGATAGTTGCTCAGTATTAGTGGCTTTAGATGAGCAATCTGCAGACATTGCTCAAGGGGTAGACAAGGCCCAAGAAACTCGCGAGCAGTTAAGTGACGAAGAACTTGATGCAGTGGGTGCAGGAGACCAAGGATTGATGTTTGGTTTCGCCTGTAATGAAACTCCTGAATTAATGCCTTTACCTATCAGTTTGGCGCACCGCGTTTGTCGTCAACTAGCGGCAGTTAGAAAAACTGGTCAACTTTCTTATTTACGGCCAGATGGCAAAAGCCAAGTTACTATTGCTTACGAAGATGGTCGTCCTGTTGGTATTGATACAATTTTAATTTCTACCCAACACGCCGCTACAATTGGGGAAATTACAGAATTATCAGAAATTCAAGCAAAGATTAAAGAAGACCTCTGGAAGTATGTTGTGGAACCTATATTTGCAGATATAGAGATTAAGCCAGATGCACAAACTCGTTTCCTTGTCAACCCCACTGGTAAATTTGTGATTGGCGGTCCACAGGGAGATTGTGGTCTTACAGGACGTAAAATTATAATTGATACTTATGGTGGCTATTCCCGTCATGGTGGAGGAGCTTTTTCTGGTAAAGATCCTACAAAAGTAGATCGTTCCGCAGCTTATGCTTGTCGCTACATAGCAAAAAATATTGTCGCAGCAGGTCTAGCAGAAAAATGTGAAGTTCAAATTAGTTATGCTATTGGAGTAGCAAGACCGGTGAGCATGATGATTGAAACTTTTGGTACTTCTAAAGTAGATGAAGATAAGTTACTAGAGGTAGTTAAAGAAAACTTTGAACTTCGTCCAGCAGGAATTATTCAAACTTTTAACCTCCGAAACTTACCTGCGGAAAGAGGAGGCCGTTGTTACCAAGATGTGGCTGCTTATGGTCACTTAGGGCGTAACGACTTAGATTTACCTTGGGAGCAAATAGATAAGGTAGAGTTACTGAAGGAAGCATTTAGTCCACAGTTAGCCTCTATAGTATAATAAGTGTCTATAGAGTTTGAACTATAAATAATATCTGATTTTGAGCAACCAAGAGAACTTTCTTTTGGTTGCTATTTTATAGTAATTAGGGTTTGCTGAATAAAGTCTGTTGGTAGGGGTAGGAGACAGGAGACAGGAGACAGGAGACAGGAGAAATGGGTATGGGAGCGAGGAGGCAGTAGGAAGAATTATCCCTTGATTTTTCTGCCATAATCATCCCAAAATACTAGCTTTATGCAGCTCTTTAGACCGAAAAACTTGCACTTTTTAAAGGCAAAAAAAGGCTGAAATCAATATCAGTCAATGCTTTTAGATTTAATCAGCAAGCCCTAATTAAATCATTTCCGTAGGAGTCAGGAGTGAGAAGGAAATAAGAGACCAGAGTAGAAGAAAGTTTTTTATTACTTATTACACGGATATCATATTAGTATTCAGTTATTAGCGGTCTGCTTTTTTTATTTTTATTTATTTTGCCTTATTTTTAAGTATAGCTACTTTACCGCTCAACTAAACTTACTCAAACTTAATCAAAAGCCTGAAAGCTTAGTTGTTCTTAGTGGTTCGACCACCACAGGGTTAAACGGCAAACCCTTTATTCCTTGGTCCAAGACATCAGGAATTACTTTTTTAATAATGTTCAACGACCTATTTACATCTGCATTTAATAATTTATTTTCCCTGGTTTTATACAACCCTATTGTTACTCTTTTTCCACTAAATTTCGGTTTTCCTAAAAATTTATTTGGCTGTTTTTGTCACTCTCTTAAAGCTGCAAAATAACTATTCCAAGCTGAGTCTAATCTCCTGATTATTTGCTTGCTAACTTTAGTTGGTAAAGCTTGATAATCATCAGTATTAGATACTAGATGATACAGTTGATTAAAGCTTAGTTTCTTTTGATAAGAAAAGAAATGTTGGCGATAATAATAATTGGCTAAATTGAACAGATTTTTTGACAAAAAAGCCTTGTTGTGACAAGCTAACCACAAATTATGTGATTTGGTAATAACATGACGTTCAACTAGCTTCATGCCTTAATTGTAGGTGATAACGACTCAATGGATAAACAACTGATAAAATTTACTCATTTTAGTTTTATAGCTATAATTATGAGTAAGTTTGATAAATTTTAGATAAGTTTTTGCTTTCTGTCTTTACCACCATTGAATCAAAAAGATTATATCATTTTTACCGAAAAATTCCGGTCTAAAGCCTCCCCTTTTTAGGTATCCCTTATAAGGAACTCCTGAAAACCTTGTGTGGAGTAGGGGAGTAGGGGAGTAGGGAGCAGGGGAGAAGAGATAAAGAATCAATTTAGATCGGAAAAACTACTTAAGTTATCAAGAAAAATCTACTTTTTAATACACTTTTTCTCTGGTAAAAATCTTTGAAAGGCTAGCACATAACTTGTATATTTTGTCAAGTTTTATACTAAGAAAGATGTTTATAAAGCATAGCCTTTTTAGGGGATAAAAAGCGGTCGATCTTCGCAGCTTCCTGTAGGGTGAGATGGCGGTTAGCGTTTGCGGTAGCATTCCGGAACGGAAAGCTTTGC
>NZ_RCBY01000367.1 GCF_003838195.1 Okeania hirsuta | reverse complement strand
GTGGCGTACCAAAAATAACAATACCTTGTGCATCAGTAAGTCGATCGCTAGCTTCTAAAAGAATATGTCCGCCTAAACTCCAACCTACAAAAATTGCATTAGAAGCATCTAAAGCTTTAGCTACCTCAAGGACAGCATCAGCATAACCAGGGAGATTGTAAGTTAGTTCTGGGTTAGCAGCTACATCTGAGAGTCCATGACCTGGTAAGTCCATCGCGATCAAGTGATACGTCTGACCGAGTTGACTCTGTAATTGATGTAGGTAAGAGCGTCCGGATGAAGAATTACCATGAACGAGGAATATTGTTTGCCCTTTACCTGAACTTTCATAATAAGAGATATTTTGGGTGCTAGTTTCGACTTTTTGTGGTATAAGTTCCATTTTAGATCAAAAAATTATAGTACAAATGAATCTTAACATTTTGTCGTAGCAGAGGTATCCAAAACAACAATGCGATGCCCAGAGGGGCGATCGTTTACTGCTTTGACCTCTGTAACCATTTAACCAAACTTGATATTAGATCGCTTTCTGGTAAACCATATATAAATCGTCGGGAGTCGCCTGTTTCAACTTAAACCCTGCCGCCTTCATCGTATCTTCTAGAAGTTGGCCATAGATCATTAAGAATTTATGCCGATCGCGAGCCACTATCTCCCCCTCTTTCTTAAAAATATAATCTTTTTCCCAAAAGTACATTTCTTGATTTTCTAGGAAACAGAGATGCTTTTGTTGAGCGTAAACAATGCCGTTGCCAATGTCTCGATCGCCATCGACCTCTGTTTTCTCTCCTTGAATGTTAAGTACTAATAAGCCACCGTCAACTAAATGGCGAGCAATATTGTTTAACATCTTAACGCTGTCCTCAAAATTTGGCAGCATATTTAAGTGGTAATCATTACCTACCCGATTAAAATTTATTGGACCGCCCTGGGAATATACCCCATCAAAATCTTCTTGCAAATCCATTGATAAGACATTACCTTCTACTACCTTTGCCCGGTTTCCCAAACGAGCTTTACTCCGGTCTAACATAGCAGTACTAAAATCTATGCCAGTTATCTCATAGCTGGAATCTAATTCGAGTAGTTTTTCTGCAAGTAATCCGGTTCCCACCCCAATTTCGAGCAGTTTTTTCCGACCTTTGAGGATAGAGTCGATGGACTGAGCTGCTTTCTGATAGTCGTAATACCCACTCTCCATAAGTAAGTCATAATACTGGGCAATGTCATCATATTTATTCATAAGTTGTTTCTCCTTCCTATTTCCATGCAATACTATCATTTTTCAATTCCATCAATACCATATCTGCTAGTTCGCCATTAGGCATCGGCCATGATTTATACATCATCTCTCTAACTACAAAACCGAGATTTTTAAACATATTCATTAACCTGTTGTTTGATAACAAGATTACAGCTCCGATTCTTTGAATATATAATTTCAGAAAGGCACAAATAATTAATTTCAACCATAAGTCTCTTTCTAATACCCTCCTTCTGGATATTTTTTAAGTCCAAGCTTTTCTATCCAACAGTTGGCGTTTTTGGTTGACATAGAATTTATCTTGCAAAATTATTACAATGTACCAAAATAGGCGTTGGTGAATCAACATAAGAATTAAGATATTTAGGCGAACCGTAATCAAGGTCTGTAGGGAAGTTGCATGCAACGTCCCTACCTATTCCCTATTCCCTAAACACGAAAATCATAGCTAAATTCACTAACGCCCTAAAATATTATTATAGATTAAGGAAATAATAAATTGACTCAAACTAACAAACTAAAAGCCATAGAATTATTTGCTGGAATAGGTGGTTTTCGCTTGGGAATGAAAGCTGCAAATATTGACACTATTTGGGCTAATGATATTAGTGAACTTTGTTGTCAAATTTATCAAAGTAATTTTAGTAGTGGTTCTATAGTATTAGACGATATTAATAAAATTAATTTATCAGAAATTCCAGAACACGATATTTTAACAGCAGGATTTCCCTGTCAACCATTTAGTCAAGCAGGTAAAAAAATGGGAATTAGAGATAGAGTCAGAGGAACACTTTTTCAACGAATTGTTGAAATAATCCAAGCTAAAAAACCCAAATATTTTTTATTAGAAAATGTTAAAAGAATCTTGACCATGGAAAAAGGGTATCATTTCCGAATTATTTTAAATGCTCTTGCTTCTTTAGACTATTTTATTGAATGGAGAATTATTAACCCGATAAATTTTGGTATTCCCCAGAACCGAGACCGAATTTTTATTTTTGGTACTTGGATTAAATCTATACAAAAGACTCCTGATCTAGAAAAGCTTTCTGTATTTTTAACAGATAATGATCTTGATAATTTACCAGGGAATGACAATAGCGAAATAGAAAAATATATGGAGCCTATTATTAATTTCAGGAGTAAAAATTATCACTGGGGGATTGCTTATCAAAACAAAATGTACAGTCAATCTTTACCTTTAATGCCTGATGTAAAACCCAGAAAAAAACTCAAAGATATTCTCCAAGATGAATCAGAAATAAATCCACAATTTGACTTTACTTCTGATACCCTAGAAAGAATTAAACAGAGCAAAACTGTAAATAGATATTGTAATGGCGTGGAAATATTATATAACCAAGGAGGAGGAGCGCGTCTTGGCTATACAATATTTGGCATTAATGGCGTTACTTCCACATTAACCGCTTCTACTTCTAGACATTATGAAAGATATCAAGTCGGTAATAAATTTCGCCGTTTAACTAATATTGAATATGCTCGTTTAATGGGATTTCCTGATAATTGGTGTCGAGTTGCTAAAATTTACAATCAATATGCTTTATATGGTAATTCAGTTGTGCCTGATTGTGTAGAATGGATAGGCAAAAGAATAGGTCAACAAAATTTTAAGTTTAAGCATCAAACTTGGCAACAGTTAACATTATTTTAATTCAATATTTATCAATATATGAAAAAACTTACCCTACCACTATTTAAAACTGAGGCAGCAATTTTTGTTAGAGATTTAAGTGTTACTCCAATTCTTGATTTGTATGGTATTACTGATGGTAAAGCAGTAGGAACTTATGTAGAACAAGCATTCAATAACTATTTAAGAACGAAGTATTTATATACTCCAGGTAGTGCGGCTAGTGGCATAGATTTTCCGGAATTAGAAGTAGATTTAAAGGTGACATCTATACGACAACCACAATCATCTTGTCCGTTTCGAGATGCTAGTCAAAAAGTCTATGGATTAGGTTATAATCTACTTATTTTTGTATATGAAAAAATAGATAATCGTGAATCACGAGCAGCAAGTTTGAATATTCAAAACGCGATATTTGTAGCCAAAGAAAGAACAGGAGATTATCAAACTACACGGGGTTTAATAGAAATTATTAGTCGTAATGGTAATCAAGATGATGTAATAGGATTTTTGGAAGACCGTAATCTTCCTTTAGATGAAATAGGACGTGAAATTTTAGCTGAGAGAATAATTAAACAACCTCCACAACAGGGTTATATTACTATCTCAAATGCTTTGCAATGGAGATTACAATATAGAAGAATTATTGAGCAGGCAGTAATAGGAAATGTAGTTGGAGTAGAAAATATTCTGAATTAATTGAAAGGTCAGTATCGTAGCAGAAAATTTCTCTAGCGCAAATACTGTTCAGATAAGCATTGCCCTATTTTGTCAATTCCATGAATAACATATCTGCCAGCTCTCCATTAGGCATCGGCCATGATTTATTCTTGATTTCTGTAACTACAAACCCCAGATTTTTAACCATATTAATTGAGCTTTTATTTGATAATAGAATTGTTGCTCCAATAGTTTTAATTTGTAATTCATTGAAAGCATAAATAATTAGTCGTTTTAATGCTAGCTTCCCATATCCTTTATTTCTATATTTTTTATCCAGAATTGCTATACCAATTTCAGCAGTCAACAGATCCATATTAAAGCCTTTTAAGAGTACATATCCAATGGGCAAACTTTCTGGAGCTAAGTAAACTCCAAATACTAGAGGCTGACTTTTGCGAGAATAAGAGAGAGTGCAATTTCAGATTGCCTCTATGAATTGTTCTGTATCATCAGGTTTAAAGAATGTGTTCCAACCCAGTAAATCTATTAAACTTTGGTCTTGAGCAAGCTTAATTAAGTGCTTAATATGAGTATCTTCCATAGAAGTCAAGAAAACCTTAAATCCTGTTGCTTTATGTTCTTGCTCTAATAATATTTTTTTATCCATAATGCTATTTATACCTTCGATTTAACCATGAAATCAACTCAACAAAATTTACTCATGTATGATACACTAAAATCTTATAGATTAATGTTAAAAATTTATTGATTGGAGATAATTGATGATTGAAGTCAAAAAAATTATTAACAAAGGGCGAGGAATTATTGCCACAGAAGATATTCCTGAAGGAACATTAATAGAAGTTGCTCCTGTAGAAATTTTTCCGTTTGAACCAGAACAAACTCTAGCTGAAAAAGGAGTTTTTAAGTATTACTTTGTACCTCCATTAGAGTATAGTAAAAGTCACAATGTAAACAGATATCTTGTATTTGGTTTAGCTTCTCTTTCTAACCATGCAGAAAAACCTAATGCTAGTGTAGAATGGGTTGAAAATGAAGTAGGTGTATGGGCACATTTGATTGCTCAGAAAGATATTAAGGAAGGTGAAGAAGTCACCTTATTTTATACTAATATTGATGAATATGCTGATGCGCAGAAATTTCTTTAATTGTTGAATTATATCATTAGGTTATAGCTTCATCAAGACTTACGCACTCCCAACCAAGAAACCGGGTTTATTGCCATGATATTGTTGTTCAAACCAGGAAATTTAGTTGATAAACCCGGTTTCTGCGTAAGTCCTGATGGTTTGACTAAGGGCGATCGCCTATTGTCACGTCGGTAATAAAATTCATCAATAAACTATTAAATTTCTCTGGTGTTTCCCAATGTGGAGCGTGTCCTGCATTGGCAATAAATTGAATTTCTCCATTCCAAAGGTTAGGCATTTTCAATTTTGCTATATAATCAGCATTTACTAACTGCTCTTGTTCCCCATGAATAATCATTAAAGGAATCTTCATATTACCCACAA
>NZ_RCBY01000366.1 GCF_003838195.1 Okeania hirsuta | reverse complement strand
ATGGTGCATTGACCCATTCCACCCTTATTCCACAAACTGACTGACTACCAAAAGTTGATCATACATTAGAACTCAAAATATCTAAAATCTTTCTCCTCTACCCAAAGCGCTCTATTAGCTTACACAAATTGATCGACAACCTGTGCTAGTTCTTAGTTTTCCGATAATTGGCACGAGGGGTATTTTTTCTTGGAGCGCTTTTCCCCCCTAAATGTGAAGAATAATCCCCTAGAAGTTTACCATCCCAATGGCGCTTTCTAGGGGTTTTTTATTTAGACTTGTACTTTGGAGAAAGTCCTTTGCATAGCAATCGAAGCAAAGGCTAGGACATTTATATAGTCATTTTAAATAAGTAATGAAACGCTTTTTGAGGTGAAACCCTTTTACAGCGAGAAAACCTTGTATCAACCTAAACTAAAATGACTATAAATTCTCAAACTTAGTCATAGATTATTTTTGACTTTTGTATGAGTGACTTTTGCCTTGTAGGTAGCGCTATATTTCTGGGCAGATTTTTCCAGAGTATTACTAAACTGCAAACAAACCGGATGCCATAAAATTTAAACTCGCGATTATTACATTGAGTAGTAATCTAATTAAGAATATCCAGCTTTAAAGTTTCGAGGTTTTCTGGGAATTTTTTTTAGTTATTAATTTACCACCTAAAATCAAGATAGTTTATTAATTTACCACCTAAAATCAAGATAGTTTATTCTTCATCATCAAACACAGGCGGCCAAAGTTCAACAATAGGCAATTCCCACTCACCAAATAGTTCAGGAATAGTCAACTTATCTCCATTTTTAAACTCAATTTCTTCACCATTAGGGCGATAAACAATAACTATTTCCTCGTCAGGGTCTATCAATATTCCTACTTGCGCTCCTAATTCTAAATATTTCTTGATTTTCTCTTTTAAAGGTTTTATTCTATCACTTTGAGATTTAATTTCTACTACTAAATCAGGCGTTAATTCTCCAAAATAACGAACGCTTTTTTTCAGGCGCTCGGCACGAACAAAAGAAACATCGGGTACTTTTAAATTAGTATCTGAAATAATAAAACCAGCACTAGAATCAAATAAACGTCCAAGACGACGTGGGTTAACCCAAGCATAAAGAGAAGCTATTAAGCGAACGCCAATTTCACTAGAAACAATATCTGATAGACCCACAACTAATATTTTTCCTTCCTCTAATTCTAGTTGATAATCTAAACCTGCTTGATTTAGAGTACCTTGCAAAATTTCCAACTCTTTAACTGTGAGATTTGACATAATTAATAAGGAGTAAGGAGTAGGAAGTAGGAAGTAAGGATGTTGCATAAAACGTCCGTTGACTCCTAACTACCACTACAACATTATAACTGAGATAAGATTAGTAATAATAAAGTAAATTTTATCCAGGGTATAGTACAACTATTACTGGCAAGATGCCTGTGTTACATCATCATTTATGTGAAAAATAACCCATTCTTCTTCTCTAACTACAATATTCCCTCGAATATCTCCATGCCAATTAACCCTAGTCAAAATATATTCAGCTCCATATTTTTTCGCCACATTAACTAATTCTTTTCCCGTCTGTTGTGGAAACAAAATTTCCATCGCACCCACCGCTAACTTATCATTCAAATCTACGCCAAAAACATCTTCCATTCGATTTTTCCACTCCCTAATTCCGCTATCTGTTTGAGGAAAATGTTTAAAGTCTACAATAACCGCCCTTTCTGAAAAAAACTGAAAATTTGACACAAATGGAGGAATTAAAATTATGTCGTTTTTATCGCTAATTTGTCTAAATCTTAAAGCTAATTTCGTCACTTCATCTTGAGGAACTCTGTTAAATTTTACCTGTTGTTGAAATACCTCTAAAAATTTTCCTGGCAATGCCTCAAATAATCCCAAAACAAATACTAAAGTTGTGACTCCAGCCAAACTATAAGTAATTAAATATTTCCTAGCTATGTAGCTGCCACTAGACTTCACCAACGCTAAATCAACCTCATCCAAAACAAACGGAAATATTAACACCAAAAATAAACTAAGTTTTGCCAATAAATGATTAAAATTTGAATCTATCCGTGACTGCCATAAGTAAAATATTAATCCAGCTAAAACTATTAACCAGACTACTAATTTGTAACTCCATTTCTCCAAAAAAAACAATCCAACCGATAAAATAAAAAAGCAAATTCCTTGATATGGCACTGGCAAAATTAGAGATATTATCAACAGTAAACCTACTCCTAAATTACCCTGTTGATATAAGCGATCGCTCAAAATACCCACAGCAATAAATATCATCAATTGAGCAAAAGGAACAGTTCGTGCTAACTGCAATTTAGCAAATAAAGCTAGTGGATAAACTTCGACAAAAATATAACCCAAAAACAAAGCAAAAATTGACTCTGCAATAATTAGGTAAAACTTCCATTTCTCTAGAGAAATTACATTAGTAAAAATTACATCTTTTTTCCTTCCTGTTATCTTTTCTATCTTTCCTTTTCCCGACTTCTGTAAAAAATCTTCTGATCGAAAAATATCAACTTTGTGAATACACAAACATCCACCCAAAATAAAAAAAATAAAATCCAGCCTAATTTTCCAACTCCAATAAGTAGGAATAATATGATGAGGATTTCTTACCCAACCGTAGATAAAAACAAATTCTTCATTACTCAATTTATCAGTGCTAGTCGTACCAGTTAATACCATTGGCAGATAAACTAAACTTGCCAACCCAAATAAAATAATTAACGGCAAAATTACTTGTTTAAATTGTCGATTTTTTATCCCCTCAATCAACATAATAGGTATCATCATTATTCCTGGCAAAATACCAACTAAAAACTGTAATATTGAAGCAATACCAAAAAATAAATAACCAATTATCCATTTTTGCCGAAAACAGAAATAAATCCCCCAAACTGTTAAGCTCATCGCAAATGTTGCAGGTATGGGAGTATTAGGAAAAAGTTCTAAATATCCAATTAAAGTGTAAGCTTTTAAACTCAGAAAAATTAAAACTGCCGTAGATAGTTTTGAGGTGGTAAAAATTTTACTAATAGCAGATAAACCCCAGATAAAACCAATCAATGAAATTAGATAATAAATCAAATATGTGAGGGAAATACTACCAATAAATTTGCTGAGAAAATAAATTAAATGTTGATAGTAATATCTGGGAGTAAACTGCAACATTTCCTGAACATAGTAATCATTAATATAGAGTTCAGGATGCAACATCGATTTAATTTGAGGAACATGGGTATAATGATTTCCTACTGGAAAAGTGTATCCTCTCGTAATAAATGCACCGAGAATTAAAAAAGCAAATAGGGATAGAAAAAAATGCCAACTATATTTTTTGATATGCCACATTTGTTGCAGGAAAAAGAATAATGAATCAATATACTAACTCTAAAACATTACTCTTTTTGTCTATAAGCTGGTTATACCAATTTTAACAGGACTTAGGTTAATGTACTATATATACTAGATAAAAACTATAGCACTATGGTACATATAGTGTTTTTGTCAGGAAAATATCTAATGCCAATTTGAAAAAATAATGTTATGAATAATAAGTGCGATTAAAAGACTTTACAGGAAATTTCCTTTTGACAAAAAAACTAACTTTTTTAGTTGTCTAATATTATGTCCAGATAATTAATTAGCGTTCAAAAAACTTTCTTCCTTCTAACTTTTTTTTCCTTCTGCCTTCTGCTTTCTGTCCTCTGCCTTTAAGCCAAAATCTCTGTATTCTATGTTAATGAAAACTGCTAAGTAGAACATGGTAAATTTTGGGCGCTATGTATCAAATTGTAAATTAGCTCAAAAGTTTATATTGATTGCCTTTAGGGTTTTTTTGATTAAAAATGCAATGTCTTTTTTTTAGTTTGCTCTACTTATAAGTCTCACTAGATGCTAAAAAAGTAATGATTTTTAAGCAAAGAGTATTTTTCTAAGATGTGGATATTTCTAGATATTGATGGCGTTCTAGTTCCTGAAAAAAACTTTGATTCCCCAATATACAAAGAAAATGATCTTCAATTTGATCCAATTTTTTTAAGTCTATTTGAAGATATTGTACAACTATATCCAGGAGTATTAGTTGTCATCTCATCTTCATGGAGAGAATTATTTTCCTTTGAATTTGTTCGGTCTTTATTTTCTCCAGACTTTAGGGAGAAAGTAGTTGGGTTTACACCTTTTTTAGACCCAGAAATTATCCATCAATTTGAATATATTCGACATCAAGAAGTAGTTAAATTTTTAAGAAATAACAATTGTTTAGGATATTCATGGGTAGCAATTGATGATATTCCAGAGCATTATCCCCCTGATACTCACATAGTTATTACTGATGCTTATAATGGCTTTGACGCATCAGCAGCATTAGCTTTAGAACTTTATCTATTATCAGCAAGTTGAACTAGGATAACTACATTGCTTCATATTAGTAGACCAATATTACTTCTGAATTATGACTTGCCAATACGCATTTTAAATACGTATTAACTTATCGGAAATGTTTATTATAAATCTCCAAAAATCCAAAATTAAATCAATTATCCTACTCTTATTCATCAATTATTTACCGAATAATTAAGGCTTAAAACCTCTCCTTTAAAGGAGAAACAAGAAAGATTTTTCCTTGGAGTCAATCCTATATACTTTCAAGGAGAGGTAATTATTAATTATTAATTATTAATTATTAATTGTTGAACTACTTTCTCAGAATTTTGATGGTTTCGATGTTCTTCTAAACCTCGCTCAATTAACTTGCCTACCAACCAAGACACAGAACGTTCATCCTCTTTTGCCCATTTCTCTAACTCTTTTTTCCACTCTGGAGGAATATAAGCTACAACTCTATCTAAATCTGTTTTTCCGCCCATTTTCAACACCTAATACTTATTTATCTAATATTAAGCATACAAATAACTGACTAACTTGTGTTGTGCTATGCCTCGCTATAATATAATTTGCTAGCAAAGTCTGGCAAATACATCTTGACCAAAAAATAAGGTCTCAACCCTCCTATTTCAGTAGGAGGTACTGATAACTGATAACTGATAACTGATAACTGATAACTGATAACTGATAACTGA
>NZ_RCBY01000365.1 GCF_003838195.1 Okeania hirsuta | reverse complement strand
GAAATTGGTATAATTATAGGATTATAAACAGATATTATATAACAGGATTCTATGTGCAATTAACCGGATTTGATATTATACAAATTTTATGTGAGGTGGCACACAATTATGAAATTTATTAACTTGTCTATCTCGATATACACTCAATCCCAATCAATATATTATTCTATGCAGCTTCTTATTAATTTGGTATAATCTCATATCCGGATAATTAACGATCAAAAAACTTTTTCCCTTCAAGCCTTTTCTTCCCTTCTGCCTTCTACCTTTCTTTCTCCAAAGTTTAAGTATTCAACCAGACATGATATAAGTGTATATAAACTCAATAAAATTGCTATAAAACAACTAATCGAAAATTATAAACCATGAAATTAAATATTATTTACAAGCTAAAACTTAGGTTATCCAAAACACTAGAAAAACTCAACTTCCTACAGATATTAATTATATTTGTCATTCTCTTAGGATTGTGGGCAGCATTTGATTTATCGACTAATATATTGGCTGAATTTTTATGGTTTGAAGAACTTAATTATTTGCCCGTACTAATAACTAAATTGCAAACAGAAACTTTATTATGGATAATTACTTTTGTAGTTACATCAGTCTTCTTTTTAGCAAATCTCAGACTAGCGAGTATATTTAAGTATCCAAAAAATCACAATCGAAAAACCAAAGTATATGAAGAAATAATGCTAATTCCACCAGTAACTATGCCATCAAGTAAATTGCGTATTGAACCCTCATTTAGTCTAGGCTGGTTGTTATGTTTAGTATTAGGATTAATTTTATTAATAGGACTGATTCTAACCCATTATATTCAGGTATTTACTGATTACTGGTATCCTGATTTCACAGTTGCAAAGGTATCTCCACAAATTCCTTCAGAATTTAGCGTAGAATCAATTTGGCAAATATTCAGTCAAATTGATTTCACAGTTGCAAAGGTATCTCCACAAATTCCTTCAGAATTTAGCGTAGAATCAATTTGGCAAATATTCAGTCAAATACCGTCTAACTGGTGGCTATTAGGATTATTTATTGTATTAGGTATTGTTATCACTGTTAATCCTATATTATGGTTAAGTATATTTGCGATAGTACTAAGTTTAGTTTTTAGTTTTATTCTTTCGAGTCATTGGGGAAATATATTACAACTATTTAATGCTACTCCCTTTCCTGAAAGAGAAGATTTATTTCATATCAATATCAGTTTTTATGTTTTTCAAATTCCCGTTTTACAATTATTAAAATTTTGGTTGGTCGGATTATTTTTATATGGACTGGTTGCTTGCACTCTCATCTATTTATTGTCTGGAAATAGTCTAAGTAAAGGCAATTTTCATCAATTTTCCCAACAACAACAACGACATCTTCATGCTTTAGGTGGAGGTTTGATATTAACCATAGCATATAGTTACTTTCTAGCTTGTTTTGAATTACTTTACTCTCAGCGTGGTGTCATCTATGGTGCTGGTTACACAGATGTCAAAGTTCAGCTTCCTGCTTATATATTTTTGGCAGTTTTAGCATTATTAATTGCATTATTTTTGTTTTGGCAAGCAATTTTTTCTGTTAAAAATATTCAGCCTTATATTGAAGCCAGTCTCCGATTTTTGCGTTTGAGTCGAAGAAGGAAAAAAAAGAGAAAATTGAGTGCAAAACTGTTTGCTAATAGCTATTCATTAAGGGCTATATTAACATGGTATTTAGCCATCGCAGCAGTAACTGGTTGGTTATTACCAGAAATTGTACAAATAACCATCGTACAACCTAACGAAATAGAACGAGAAAGTCCATATATTAAACGTAGTATTAAATTTACTAGAGAAGCATATTTCGATCCAGAAAAATTAGAAGTAAAACTATTTGACCCAGAAAATAAACTTACCTATACTGACTTAATAAATAATAAATTAACCATTGAAAATATTCGCCTTTGGGATACAAGACCAATTTTACAAACGAATCGACAATTACAAGAAATCAGACCATATTATGAATTTAAAAATGCCGATATAGACCGCTATACATTCCTGAAGAAAAAAGAAGAAAGAACAAAAAATAATCCTACCGAAAAACAACAAGTAATCATCGCAGCTAGAGAACTAAACTATGAATCTGTGCCTCAACCAGCACAAACTTGGGTCAATGAACATTTAGTCTATACTCATGGCTATGGTTTTACTCTTTCTCCAGTTAATCAAGTTGAAGAAAGTGGATTACCAGAATATTTCGTTAAAAATATCGGACCAGATCCAACTCTTAAAAAGAATAGTACCTTAGAAGTATTAGAAAGGATTAGATTCAGTATTCCTATTGGTAAACCTAGAATTTATTATGGAGAACTTACCAATACTCATGTCATTACTTCCACTGCGGAAAAAGATAGAGAAAAAATGACATGAGTATTGGTAAACCTAGAATTTATTATGGAGAACTTACCAATACTCATGTCATTACTTCCACTGCGGAAAAAGATAGAGAATTAGACTATCCCAGTGGAGAAACAAATACCTATAACACTTATAGTGGCAGTGGTGGTATTGTCATCGGTACAAGCTGGAAAAGATGGGTATTTGCTAAATATTTGAAGAACTGGAGAATGTTATTCACTAATAAATTTATACCTACAACTAAAGTCTTATATCGCCGCAATATTAATGCCAGAGTTCGATCGATCGCTCCATTTCTACGTTATGACCAAGACCCATATTTAGTAGTAGCTAATCCTCAATTCGGCAAACAAGATGTTACTCAAACAACTCCCAGTTACCTCTACTGGATTTTTGATGCTTATACTACAAGCGATCGCTATCCTTATTCTGACCCAGAAAATAACGAATTTAATTATATTCGTAACTCAGTAAAAGTTGTAATTGATGCCTACAATGGCTCAGTAAAATTCTATGTTGCTGACCCTAAAGACCCAATTATTACAACCTGGAAAAAAGTTTTTCCAGGTTGTTGTAATTGATGCCTACAATGGCTCAGTAAAATTCTATGTTGCTGACCCTAAAGACCCAATTATTACAACCTGGAAAAAAGTTTTTCCTAATATGTTTTCTCCCATAGCAGAAATGCCAAAAAGTCTCTATACTCATATCCGTTATCCAGTAGATTTATTTAAAGTACAATCCGAACTATTGGCAACTTATCACATGGATGACCCCCGTGTATTTTATAATCGGGAAGATTTGTGGCGAGTACCTATTGAGATTTATGGTAATCAACAGCAGAAAGTAGAACCTTATTATTTAATTACAAAATTACCAGCAGAAACTTCAGAAGAATTTATTCTTTTTCTACCCTATACTCCAGCAAGTCGTAATAATTTAATTGCTTGGTTGGCAGCTAGATCGGATGCACCAAATTACGGTAAATTACTTTTATATCAATTCCCTAAACAACGATTAATATATGGTCCTGAACAAATTGAAGCTTTGATTAATCAAAATCCAGAAATATCGCAGCAAATTTCTCTTTGGGATCGTCAAGGATCGAAAGCAATTCAAGGAAATTTATTAGTAATACCAATTAATCAATCCTTACTCTATGTGGAACCGATTTATTTAGAAGCAGAGCAAAATAGTTTGCCAACTTTAGCTAGAGTTATTGTTTCTTATGAAAACCGAATTGTAATGAAACCAACTTTAGATGAAGCATTAAAAGAAGTTTTTGAAGTAGAACCATTAGAACAACCCTTAGTTGTGCCACCTTTGGAATAGGTCGATGAAAAAGGAAGAAGGAAGAAGGAAGAACAGGACTTACACAAATTAACCTTGAAAACGCCATATGTAGGGGCGAATGGCATTCGCCCTCACTGGATTTAGTTTCCGTGCGTAAATCCTGAAGAAATTAAATTTATTCTATTTAGACTAATAACTAATAACTGAAAAAGCTGATAACTGAAAAAAGGGGGGGGGTTGACAAGAAAACTTGACATGGTATTATACTTATAATGGAAAAAGTGCGCTCATATATACTCAAATAACTTAGGCCAAAAAACTATACATGCCCACTAAAATAAAGAATCATTAATAATGAATGAGTTGAATTCTTTAATTGCTAATTGTTGAAGAATAGCTGATAACTGATAACTGAATAAGAAGAAATCTAATAACTGGTAACTAATAACTAAAAAAGCTGATAACTGATAACTGATAACTGAAAATGCAGTCTGGAAAAATCTTGAGACAACGTTACAAAATTATCGACTCTCCTCTAGGAAGTGGAGGATTTGGAGATACCTACTTAGCTCAAGACCTAGACCTACCAGAAAATCCGAAATGTGTAGTTAAACATCTCAAACCTAAAAGTTCAGACCCAGGAGTTTTGCCTGTTGCCCAAAAGTTGTTTGAGACAGAAGCAAAGACCTTATACAAATTAGGCAAAGACTCAGACCAAATACCAAAATTATTTGCTCATTTCCAGGAAGGAACAGAATTTTACCTAGTACAAGAATATATAGAAGGGCACGATATAAGTAAGGAACTGACCCCGGGGAAAAAATTAAGCGAGTCTTACACTATCACCTTACTCACAGGAATCTTAGAAGCATTAGCAGTAGCTCATCAAAATAATATTGTTCACCGAGACATCAAACCACAAAATTTGATGCGTCGTAAGTCAGATCAAAAAATAGTATTAGACTTGTCGCTTTATAACTTCAAAAACCCCCAAAAACCTTGTTATATAAGGATTGTAGCTATTGGTGGCTAAAAAGGCCTTGAAATTATTGCTCTGTCTAGGTTGGAGCGATTTTTTCCCTCTATTTAGCGACAACTCTATTGATAGACTTTGGCGCAGTAAAAGAAATAAGTGTATTGACTACTTACCAAAAAGGAACGACTACTTTTACTGTAGCAGTCGGAACACCTGGATATATGCCAGGCGAACAAAGTAACGGTCAACCAAAACTGAGTAGCGATATCTATGCAGTGGGAATGGTAGGAATAAAAGCACTGACAGGAAAAGATCCCCACAACTTACAAAAAGACTCCAAGACTGGAAATGTATCTGGCGAAATGAAGCACAAGTAAGTAACCGTCTGGCAAATGTATTAGATAGGATGGTACATGAATATTTTCCCATGCGTTATGAAAATGCTACGGCAGTCTTAGAAGCTTTAGGTTTTAC
>NZ_RCBY01000364.1 GCF_003838195.1 Okeania hirsuta | reverse complement strand
TTTTGTTCGAATTCCTTACTCTCTGTAATATCGGTTATACGCATCAGGAGCTGCTGTTTTTCTCCATATTTAATAAAGGTATAAGCCATGCTGCCCCAAAAGATCCGTTTATCTTCGGTCGGACTGTATGAAGATGCAGAAAATTTATTGACCCAAATCTTTCGGCGTCCGATTATCCTTGCTGCCTCCGTAACCCATGGACATCTTTCCAATCTTCCTGTACTTGTGGGAGATATATGATGTTGTAATTCTGGATCATCAGTCCATGCAACTGTTCAAATGGCCGCAAATCAACTGCGCCTAAGAGGAATCAAAGTAGAAATGATCCGACACAGCAACATGAGCATGTTGGAATCAAGGATCAGAAAATTGAAAGACCCCTTGAAAAGATTTGGTACATGGCAATGGCATTTACTCGATGTATGGAGATTTTGCTCCCATTGATGAGTTGAAGCAACTGCTGGACAAATACGAACAATTTCCATCTTTACATTGATGATGCTCATGGTGCAGGTATTTTTGGAGAAAATGGTAGTGGTTCGTACACAAATCTCTCCCATATCATGAACGCATGTACCTCATTCTGGGGCTGGAAAAAGCTTTGCCGGTGCAGGTGTGTCAGGTTTATCCTGATGAAGAGAGTAGGAAGGAAGGAAGAACCTGTAGGAACCATGATTTTTTCGGGACCTCTTCAACCGGCACAATGGGGTGCAACAATAGCGAGCCTAAAGCTCCATATGGGTCACGACTCCCAGAGCTTCAGGCAAAAATTGAGAAACCGGATTGCCTATTTTCAACCTTCAAAGCTGAGGAGCTGGCATCCCTCTTTTTTTGAATCGATTTCACCATTTGCTTTATCAATGTAGGCTTACCTGAAGTTGGGTATAACCTTATCCAGCGTATCATGAAAAGCTGGTTTATGCGAATCTGCCGTTTACCCAGTGTGCCCCTTCGCAATACCGGTATTCGTGTGGCATTAACCAATCATTGAGTTATCAGGATATTTTGCCTTGCTCAACTTTGATAGCGAGGAGCTACCACCGCCTTAAAGGAGGAAAATTCCTCTAGGAGGACGTTTACAAAGCTTCAAAGTAAAAGCCCACTAAGAAATTAGCAAGAGATAATTTCCCCGTTATTCCCCGTTATTTGCCGAAGAAAAAATATTTTCTTCGGTTTTCTTTATTCTATAAGCAAATTTCACGCTAAAATACTGTTAGTTAATTCACTTTTGAATTTTTTAAGAGAGCAACAAAACCTAGATTTGATCGAATAAGGTTACGTGCATGAATTTTTAAAGAGAAATTTGGAGTTCACTTTCAAATTCTTGGCGTTGATGAAAACCTCTTTCGGAGAAGTAAAAAGGACCAAAACTCCAAATCGAAATTAGTTTCCTGGGGGCATTCTCTGCATGCCTCATATACCGAATTATTATGAGATGGGAATGAATTTGGCCGTATGGCTGAAACTCTCACATGATAGGATTGGCTATGACCCTGTTCTGAAATTACCTCGGGTACCATAAATTTCCAGATACTGGTGATCATTTTGGCAACTTTTCCTGATGATTACCAGTTCACTTTGGATTGAGAGCGGTGAACACCTTGCTTTTATTCTATTATACTTGTACCTTTACTTTTTTTGATTTAAACACGACTAAGCATATATTTCGATGCGTCACGGCAGGTTTTATCCTGCTTTAGAGCTCAAGCGATTATGAATTCTGGGGGAATCCCTTACCAGTCTGAAGAAAGAAGGGAAACCTATAGAGGAAATTTTGCCGGAACCCTGATCTTTGCCATTGGCTTGCGATCTACTTTCAATCTCTTCTGATAAACAGGTAGATGAATCATTTTTGCCGCTCAGCGGAACTAAAAGCTTCTTGGACAATCTTATTGATGCCATTTTTATTGCAGACCTCAGCGACCATAAGATTATAGAAAGCAAGCACGTTCTACGATTGTTTGTTTTGGAAGCGGGTGCGGACCTTCGACGCCGAAAAATCCAGGCTCTGATGAAAAATCCCTACAATACACAGGGGCTCGAAGAAATAAACACCCGCCTCATAAACGATGGAAAATGGAGTTGGGAGCGGAATGTACCGAAGATAAACGGATCTTTGGGGCAGCATGGCTTATACCTTTTATTAAATATGGAGAATAACAGCAGCTCCTGTGCGTATAACCGATATACAGAGATAAGGAATTCGAACAAAACTGATTTCGAAAAAGAAAGAGCAGAGTCCGCTACGATTGCAAAAGCTCACTTCTCAACAATATGAGTCACGAGATCCGTACCCCGATCAATGGCGTTATCGGATAGCAGAAATTATTCTGCCGAATACGGAGAAGAGGAAGAAGAATTAATTATGTACGCGGATTTGTTGTTGGAGTCGGCAGCGGTTTGTTGCGAACGATGGATCGATTCTGATCTCTCAAACCTGGAGACTTTTGAATCCGAGATGCCTCTCGCGCAGGTCTGCCTGAACCAGGTGCTGGAGTCTAGACTGTAAAGAGTTTGAAAATAGGCACTTGAGGAAAAATATAAGCATTAAGGTGCGAGATAGATCGTATCTATTATGTAGAATCCGAGCTGTCCTTATTGCAGAAGTCATGGAGCACATCATCGGTAATCCGTGAAGTTTACCTAAAGTGGAGGCGGGAGGCCTGGATAAGAAGCCCATGCCGAAGAAGGAGAAAGCAGAGCTTTCGGGACATTTAAAAATCAAAGATACAGGGGTTGAATGAGTGAAGATTTTGTTAGCAAAAACTCTTCATGAAGTTTGAGCAAGAGAGTGAAGGCCTGGACAGAAACTTACGAAGGTCTGGGCTGGGTTTGTCTTTGGTTGAACGAATCATTGAGTTATTGAAAGGTCAATTTCGTAGAAAGAAACAAGGTGAAGGAAGCATTTTTACCTTTAGATTGCCGGGCTTTCGGCTGTGTAGAATTTAGAAATAAAATGGATATTTGAAATAAACCTGAAGAAAAAAATTCCTTAAAAAAAAAATCCATGAGTAAAGCTAACGTCCTCCTCATAGTCGAAGACAATAAAATCAACGCACTTGTCTAACTAAAACCATTCAGAGTTTATGTAAAACCAATCATGTTGTAAATGACAAGCAAGCTTTTGCAGCTGTAGCAGAGAATGGACTATGACCTGATTTTCATGGATATTAATCTGGGCAGTAATAAGCCTGGATGGAGAAGAAATCATGAAAGTAATCAAAAGTGATCCCAAAAAATAGTCACATCAAAATCATGGCGTTACCAGTTATGCCATGCCCGGTGACAAACAAAGATTTTTGGATGGCCGGATTGATGCTTATTTTCCAAACCCATCAACAAACAGGCATTATCGAAGGTGTAAGGGAGATTTCGGCCTTCTCACGTTCCCGTTTAAATTTTCATTAGGTCAAATTTTCAATTTTCCATACTGCTAAACGGTTCATTATCTGATTTTTGCCGGATAGGATGAGATAGGCCCCATTCTTGCAGGTAGGGGTAGTAGGATATTTTTGCTTTCTATTTTTTGACTAAGCAAAGGTTGAATGTATTACCCAAAAGCCATCGGCAAGCTACCGTCCTGATGAAATTAGATTATTTCGTTTCTTGCTAATGAAATTTGTGTTAGGACTCAGATTGAAAAACTTATCTCCAATTCGTACCGAGTTGTCCTTCCTTTTTCTGCTACTGCATTCGTGCAGTCTTACAAAACTTATTCCCGAGCACTTGGCCTTGGGCAAGGGGTTGTATTTAGGTTCAGACGAGAGAATTACCTTTCTGAGGTATTTTGTATAAAAAGAACAGCTTTCCCCTCTACAGAGAAGGAGTTGCTGGTACTACCAGCCCAAGCCATCCTGGCCTCCATCATCATTCGTTCAGATTTGAGTTTCTGTAAAACTCCAATTTAAAAGATTGGCTGGGCCTCAGTAAGGAGATCGACGGATTTAGTGCCTTTTTTTATTGGGATTCTGGGTATTTGGGCCTGGATCGGGCAGAGGATTGCTCAATCTGGAAAAAGAATTCTGGGAATACCTTTCTGGTACCTAATCCTGAAAGCTTTATGAGTCAGGATGAGGAATTTCTTAGATGGGATAAGTCCAAGCTTACAGACTTCTTGAAGTGGATAAATCCAGCACTTTCAGCTTATTATTTCGCCTGCATCAATTTCTTGTAAGCCATCCCTATTTACAGGAAACCAATCTGTGTTGGCTTCTTCACCATCAATAAAAGAAATCACCCTATAAATTTGGAAGCTATATCAGATGTTTCTTCGGCAGAAGCCGGGATTCAGGAAACATCCCTTATAAAGCCTGTCCAGAAGAAGGTTTGGAAAAGCAATTGCAGGATTTTGGTGCTTCCCAACTGTTTTCGGTAAAAGAAGAGTTTATCCATGGAAAAAGAGGTAGCAGATAAGGAAGAGCAAGAACAATTGAAACAGATGAGTCAACTCGAAATAGAGGCTTCAGAGCTGATGATAAGTTGGCACGAGCAAGAAGGAAAGTGAAATAGATCCTATTGCATACCTGGATAGTGTATTAGAAGGAGAAGCTCCCAAAACGATACTTAGAAGAAATACCAGAAAAAGAAGAGGAGCAGAAGCTCCTGAAAGAAAAATAGGAGAAATGCCAGCTGTGAATCCAAAGGGAAATAGCAGCGGAAGTCGAGGAAGCTTCCTGAAATAAAAGCTCTTCTTTCAGATGTTAATCAAGTAAGCTCCCTTGGAACAGAGCAGAGCCAGAACAGAGAAGTAATTTCAGATGAAAAACCATTCTGAAGATGAAAAAGAGGAAGATGCCCTGCTTGATTTTGTAAGTCTTATCGACAGCTTGCTGAAGGAGAGGACACAAATCCTGTTGAGGAAAACTCCGAAATGGATCCCTAATTGAGGTTGCATGCACTTGTAGAAACTCCTGCCCTGAGCCAGAAGAAAACCAGCAAATAGATTTTATTTCAGGTATGCCAATGGAGGAGGTCGAAAGTAATTCCGAAGAAGAGGCGATCAATCCTATGCGTGCAGATTTAGATCCTGTGCTTTTGACAGAGGAACAAGATTCAACTAAAAAATCTGAAGAGAAGATTGATGAAATCCGTTCAGCAGAAATTAAGGAAGACGTATCTGATGCAGCAGAAAAGCAGGAACTT
>NZ_RCBY01000363.1 GCF_003838195.1 Okeania hirsuta | reverse complement strand
GCTGAGCAAGACATGGAAACTGCCAACCTTCAACTGGGTTCTTTTATCAATTACCGCGGGGACGTTTCCCTTTTCCTCCAATTGCCAGAAAATTTGCCCATACTTGAAATTTCCATCGAGAAAGCCTTGGAGCAAGCCCATAAGATTCGCCCCAATTCCATTGCCTTTAAGCGTCGAGCCCTGGAGGCCGAAAATGGGAATCGCAGAGGCAAAAGGCTCCAGAGGCTTTTCGGCCAATCTGGTGGGAAGCATTGGATTAACAAAAGCGATAAACGCATTTTCAGAAGCTTACAGAAACCCCATTGAGCAGCAAACCATCTCCCTGGAATTCTCCCTCCGGATTATGGACTGGGGAAGAGCCAAATCCCGGGGTAAGAAACTGCCAAAGCCAATCGCCAATTGGTAATTTATGAGATTGAGCAGGACAGCATCAATTTCGACCAAATTCTTCTGACTGAATTGACCCTTTTGAGGCGCTACGCTAAGCAGGTAGAACTACAAGGAGGTAGACGATTTGGCTCAGATGCGTTACCAGATCGCACAAGACAGATTTCTCATCAACAAACTTAGCATAACGGACCTTAGCATAGCTTTACAAGAAAAAGACCAGGCAAACGAGATTACGTTCAATCGCTTTGGGACTACTGGAAGAGCTATTATCGAATTCGCGGAATTAACCTTATTTGACTTTACTTATAAATCAGCACATAACGCACTAAAGATATGATTGCATTATCCAACATCGAAAAGGTTTACCAAACACGGACCTAGAAACCGTGGCACTGAATCAAATCAACCTGAACGTTGACAAGGGAGAATTTCTTTCTGTCATGGGCCCCTCCGGTTGTGGAAAGAGTACCTGCTTAATATTATGGTTTGCTGGATGAACCCAGTGAAGGGGACTTGAGCATAAATTGGAAAAAAATTTCAGCGATTATTCTGATAAAGAACTCGCTCGTTTCCGTAACCAGAATATCGGTTTCATTTTCCCAGAGCTATCACCTCATCAACGATCTTCAAGTCAATTGATAATGTAGAGCTTCCTTGCTGTATAGAAGATGTCGGCAAAGGAAAGGAAGAACAGAGCCATCGAAGCATCAATAAAGTCGGACTTAGCAATCGCATGAGCATTTCCCCAGCCAACTCTCCGGTGGGCAGCGGCAAAGGGTCGCCATTGCACGAGCGATTGTGGAAAATCCTTCCATCATTCTGGCAGATGAGCCTTACGGGTAACCTGGACAGTGTGATGGGAAATGAAGTCATGGACATCCTCATCAAGCTTAATGAAGAAGATGAAACGACCATTGTAATGGTTACGCATGACGAAAAGTATGGCAATGCGCACGCACCGTTTGGTACGCTTATTTGATGGAAGTCAGGTTGTTATAATCTTTTTTAAGCCTAAAATTATGTTACGCAATTATATAAAGATCGCCTGGAAGGTTTTGGCAAGAAATAAATTCTTCACCTTCGTCAGTCTTTTTCGGATTAGCCTAACATTGGCATTCTTTCTGTTCTTGCTACTTTTGGGTGGATCAGATCGTTGGGAAAACACTATCCGGTAGGTCCTGATGATCATTTGATTTATGTGCTACGGTCTCTCAGGAAGAATGAAATGGAGGTGGCTGGAATGGAGGGGCGAGCTATTATCTATACGATACTTTCATTCGGAAAATGAGAGTCCTCAGGAGTGGGAATTTATATCCAACGGAAAAAGTACTAATTCCTTTGTGGGAGATCGAAAATTAACCTTACCCTGAATTATACCGATGCAAACTATTGGAATATGCATTCCTATAGTTTTTTAGAGGGTAAAACCTTACTCAAGAACATGTGAAAAGACAAAGCTCGTGTGGCAGTGATTACGCGAGCTACGCGTGATTCCTATTTTGGAGAAGGGGTATCGGCCGTGGGCAAGACTATTGAAACAGATAATGTCGAATACAAAGTTCTGGGGGTAGTAGAGAATGTATCCGAAGCTACTATCTATCAATATAGCGACATTTACGTGCCTGTTGGGCTTGCTACCCACAATTGCAAAATCCGGATTTAATAGGAGGATTTACCGTCATTTTGCAAGGAGCTACTCCTAATGATATTCCCTGATTAAGGAAGAGTACCAGGATTTTGGTAGCAAAATTGGAAGTGCCGGCAGGAGAAGTCAGGGGTGGAAGCAGGAATATACTATCAATTAGTTCCTTTGCGATGACAAGCTTGATGCGAATTTCTGCTGGATTTTGTAATTGGGCAAGAACCTCAAATGGGCTGCTCACTACAATCCTAACTTCCGCTATGCTCCTATTCATGCTTTTTACCTGCCCTGAAACCTAATCAATTTAAATTCAAGTAGGATCAGTGAGAGATCTTCTGAAATTGGAGTTCGCGAAAGCATTTGGCGCAAATTCCATGACCCTGGCTTGGCAATTTATAGTTGAGAACATACTGGTAACGCTAATCGGAGGAGGAATAGGTCTCCTGTTAGCACTTGGAGCCCTGGAGATCATTGAAACTCTGAGCTTCTTAACCCATATAGAACTTGGGCTTCAGCTCAATGTATTTCTATTTCGCAATATTCCTCTGTCTGGTGTTTGGGCTGCTTTCCGGCGTGCTCCCCGCCTACAGGATGTCGAAAATTCAGGTTGTTTAACGCTTTAAAAGGATTAAACTCATGATACGTCAGGCATTTAAACTTATATGGAACCAAAGAGGCAAAACACTTAGGTTTGTTGTCGAAATTTTCTTCTCCTTTATGGTCCTCTTCCTGGTCTTTAGTTTCGGGATTTTACAAATAATCTACAGGAATTCTTCAGTCCACTGGGCTATGAATACGAGAAAGTTTGGGTCAATTTCTTTGAATCGGGAAGGGATGGAACATAAAGCATCTCTCCAGGTTAGTATGCACAAATTGAAGAAGCCTTAAAATCTTATTAGTGAAATTGAAGAGATTTACCTGGTCTCAGAATAATACTCCCTTGCCAGTGTTTCCAAATTCTTCAGTTTTGAACAGGGCAAATGCCAGTGTTCAAGCCCAAAGGTTTGTTGTTGACGATAATACGATGAAACCCTGGAGATTGAAATCTGGAAGGAAGATGGTTTGAGCCGCAGGATGAAGTGCTTGCCAATCCTCCCTTTATCCTTACTGCAATATGGCTGAAGAACTTTTTCCTGAAGGCTCAGCAGTAGGGCAAAAACTTCAGCATGGAGATACGGAAAATGATTACCATGAAGTAGTAGGAGTCGGTGAGGATTTTAGATACAGAGGGGGAATTATGGAAAGTGGATACGGATTTTTTCTTAGGAAAAATGAAAATCGGCTACTATCCAGTCTCTTGCTTAAGGTTAATGAAGATGCTGATGCTGCTTTTGAAGCAAAATTGATGAAAAATATGCACCAGATTGCGCCGGATTACTCCTGGAAATCCAATATGTTGATTGAAATGCGGTCAAATTTTCTACTGGTTTCATTTATCCCTTTACTAATATTGGAATTATCGGAGCTTCCTCATCTTTAATGTCGCGCTTGGGATTGTTTGGTGTGCTTTGGCAAAACATCAGCCGCAGAAAACAGGAGATAGGTGTGAGAAGGGCTATGGGTTCAAGTAAGGCCGAGATTAACTACCCCAATTTATTTTGGAAAATCATGGTGCTTTGCGACCATTAAGCTTGATTCTGGGGGATCTTTTTTGCTCCCAATTTCCGCTTCTGGATGTATTTGGCGTAAATGCCGGTATTTACATTGTAGCCATTGTTTTTCGCCGCGATTTGCATCTATTTGCTGGTATTTGTCTGCGCTTTGATCCCAAGTTCTCAGGCTGCCGAATTGCATCCTGCCATCGCCTTGCGAGAAGAATAAAAGAAAACAGCCCTTTATGATCCTTATCATAGATGATGACCAGGCAGTTTTAGCTTCCTTAAAACTCCTCCTGAAAAAACCAGGGCTGGGATTGTGCGCCGTAAAAAAGCCCCATACAGCCCTGGATTTTATCCGGGAAAATAAGGTAGATCTGATCATCCTCGACATGAATTTCTCTGGAAACCAGCGGGGAAGAAGGGCTGGACCTGCTCAGAAGATTTTAGCCTTTGAACCCATCTATGCCGGTTATTTTGATTACGGGTTGGGCTACCATTAACTGGCTATAGCGGGTATGCGAGCGGGGGCAAGAGACTTTATCAAGCAAGCCCTGGTCCATGAGCAGATGCTGGCTGGCCATCAAAACTGCTCTGGCCTTGAAAGGCTTTCAGGCGCAAGCAGCAGCCGAAAGAGTTGATAAAAAGTACGACTTTGGCATATCGTGGGGAGGATCCGGTTTTATGAAGATTCTGGAAACAATAGGTCGAGTGGCTAATACCGAAGCTTCTATTTTGATATTGGGGGAAAGTGGGACGGGGAAGGAATTGATTGCAGAGGCGGTTCAATCAGAATAGTAAGCGGCAGGGAGAAGCCTTTGTAAAGGTCAATTTGGGGGATTTCAACTACTTATTTGAGAGTGAACTTTTTGGACATAAGAAAGGGGCATTTACGGATGCGCGTTATGACCGAAAAGGGAGATTTGAAATGGCGGATGGCGGAACCATTTTCCTGGACGAAATCGGGGAACTGGATTTGGCCAGTCAGGTAAAATTGCTGCGTGTTTTACAGGACCGAAGCTTTGAAATTCTGGGGAGCAGTGTGAACCAAAAGGTGAACGTTCGCATCATCAGCGCCACCAACCGCAGCTTGGCTGAAATGGTTTCTGAAGGTTTGTTTCGGGAAGACCTCTTCTACCGAATCAATCTTATTACCATTCGCCTCCCAGCCCTTCGGAACGCACCTCAGATATCCCCTTATTGGTAGAGTTTTATTTGAAAAATCTTCGCCAGATCTTACCAACGCCCGGGATTGCAGGTAAGTGAGGCTGCTATGAATTGGTTGCAGCAGTATTCTTTCCCCGGCAATATTCGTCAGCTCAAAACCTGGTAGAAAGAACCGTCCTCATGAGCCCGGAAGATCATTTGGAGCTAGATGATTTCAAAGATCAACTGGGAGATCCTGCTCGCAGAAAAAAATGAAGGAGGTCTCCCAGAGGTCGGGACCATGTCCCTGGAAGAAATGGAAAAAGAAATGATCCTCAAGGCCATGGCTCATCATAGTGGGAAGATTAGTAAAGTAGCGCAGGCTTTGGGCCTGAGTAGAAATGCCCTTTATCGTAGGTTAGAGAAATACCAGATTCCGCATGA
>NZ_RCBY01000362.1 GCF_003838195.1 Okeania hirsuta | reverse complement strand
TTGTGGCGGGAAATCACGATTGGTACGCTGATGGTCTTAAGGGAGTGAAGCGGCAGGAGAAGTTTATCGAGGAGTACTTGGATCGGAAGAATGTGCTCTTGCCTAAGCCTGGTTGCAGTGGTCCAGAAGAAATTGAATTGGGCGATGATCTTGTGCTGCTTCTAATCGACTCACAATGGTATCTCACCAATTGGGAAAATGAAACGGAGATTAACGACGATTGTCCGGTGAAAAGCCGAGAATTTTTGCCAACTACTATAAGTTCGCCTTGAGAGGTAACCGCAGAAAGAATGTGGTGGTTGCCATGCACCATCCAATCTATTCGAATGGATCTCACGGTGGGCAATTCACTTTGAAAGACCATATTTCCCACTCACGCAGCCATAAGACCTTTGATCCCATTACCTGTAATCGGTTCCATCTATCCCTTATTGGCGTGGGACGGTAGCCAGTAAACAAATATTCCTCATCCAGTCAACGAAAGTATCGGAATATGCTGGTTAGTACTGCCAGAACTTTGGAAGTTTTCATTTTTGCAGCTGGCATGAACATGCCCTCCATATTTCGAGAATGATAACCAGCATTACATTGTCAGTGGTTCTGGTGCAAAGAAATCTCCGTGAAGCTGGGTAATGGAGCTTTATTCGCCTATGGAAACTATGGCTATTCTAAGTTGTATTTCTATAAAAATGGAGCCGTTTGGGTAGAGTTTTGGACGCCGAATTCTGACGGGACAACCGCCAAACCTGTGTATCGCAAGCAGATCGAGATAAGAAACCACAGGTGGCAGAGGATCAATTGATGATGATGTGATGCCAGATGACCTTGTTTTGCCTATTAACGGAAGACGATTTCACTAGAATCCGTTGGACAGATTTTCTGGGGAGAACACTACCGGGCTTCGTATTAATCCAAGGTAATGTTGAGACTTTAGACCTATCTGCCGATAAGGGTGGACTAAAAGCCCATCAAGCAGGGGGAGGGATGCAAACTAGTTCCTTGCGTTTGGAGGATAACAATGAGCATCAGTATACCATGCGTGGTATCGATAAAGATGCTACCCGAACGATGCTTACCCCTTTAATGAATCCATTGCCAAGGACCTGATTAAAGATAACTTTAGCGCATCGCACCCACTGGGAGCTTTAGTCGTCCTAAAATGGCCGATGCGGTTGGCGTATATCACGCAAACCCGAAGTTGTCTTTGTCCCTAAGCAGAATAAACTGGGGAATATACAATGATGATACGGGGATGCCATGTATCTCTTCGAAGAACGTCCCTCCGACGACTGGAGTAATGAGCCAAGCTTTGGCCGTTCCAAACATCATGAGCTACAGCAAATGTTGGATAATGTGCTGGGCAAGCATGGACACAATGTGGATCAAGCATTTGCCTTGCGGTCGGACTCTCGACCTTTTCTTAGGTGACTGGGATCGACACGATGATCAATGGAGATGGGCACAGTTTGAAGACGATGAGGGAGAAAAGTATTCCGCCCGATACCTCGGGATAGAGATCAGGTATTTGCCATTATGATGGGATGATCCTTGGATTGGCGAGATTGACGGGGCCAGATTTGAAGAAACTGCCGTGTTTAGAGGTGATTTCAAGAACTACAAATTCTACAACTACAATAGTCGACACTTGATGCTAGTTTCTTGAATGGATTGGATTGGGAAGATTGGAAAGAAAATCAAGTTGATCACCGATAACATAACGGATGAGGTGATCGAATCTGCCTTCCGGGAAATTGGAATGACGAGGTCTATGATTTGGATGCTCCGACCATCATCAACAAGCTGAAGCAGCGAAAAGGTGGTATTTCCGCAGGTAATGCGTAAGGTCTACGAAGTTCATGGCCAAGAAGGAAGATGTGCTCGTACAGAAAAGCGGGATTTATTTACCATTGAAAGATTGGATAACAACCGCCTGCGCGTTCGGGCATACAATACCAATAAGGATGCTGAGAAAGAAGGGATGTACTACGATCGTACTTTCTTAGCCAGTGAAACGAAGGAGATCATTCTGTACGGAATGGATGGTAATGATTTTCTTTCAATTTAGTGGAGAGGGTAAACCAATATCAAGAATTCGTGCGTTGGAGGCTTAGGTAAAGATGAGTTTACGGATTCTTCAAAAAGAGTGGTCGCTTGCTCATTTACGATTCCGGATGACGGAAAAGACCACTTTAGAGGTAAATTCAGAGCAAGAATCAAGATCAGCAATAACCCCATCCTGAATACCTAATGATCGATTATCGGCCGATTACAACTCAACTTTGGCAGCTTGCTACCGAATCTTGGTTTTTAACCCAGATGATGGCATACTTCTAGGTTACTAGGGACGCAATACAAGCTACGGTTTTAAGAAACACCATACTCTGCCCGGCATACCTACTATGCTACTTTGCCGTGGCAAACTGGTGGTGCTGATATTCGCTTACTCCGGGAGAATTCATCAATGTCTTTGTGGCTGGGAGTTTTTGCTAGATGCTAGATTCAAGACGCCGTTATATGCTACAAACTTCTATGGGTTAGGTAATGACACAGAGAATCTGAGGAAGAGGAAGGAATAATTTCAATCGAGTGAAAAGCGCGATTGATCTCTTTCAATCCTTCTTTCATGAAGCGATCAACAGTGCTTCTTTCTTTTACTTTGACCCACCTTTGAATTAACGCATTAACCTCTCTGGTGATCGTTTATTGACGAAGTAGCAGACGGCTTTAATCCCGATATTTTTTGATGATGTTACTTCGTCGGACTCCAGGCAGGCATTGAGCTTTGAAAATGCGGATAGTCCACGATGCCGACTCGAGGACTAAACTTTCATGCGGAATTTGCTTGGAAATTTAGCTTAGACACGGAAGGGAGAGACGTTCCTATTTGAAAGTGATATAAGTATTTTCCAACCTCTAGACTTAAACCGAAATTTCATATTCGCTACTCCGTTGGCGGTCAATATAACTTGAACAACGAGTTCGAATTTTTCCAAGGTGCACGTTTAGGTGGAATTGGACCGGATAGTAACTTCCGAGCTTCAGACGGGATCGTTTTTAACGGTAGAAGCTCCTTTTATCAAAATACAGACTTAAGGTTGAAGGTCATCAACATCAAGACGAAGGTCTTTCCATTTTTCTGTGGGCCTATTGGCTGGCTTGATTACGGACGAAGTTTGGTTGGATGGAGAAGATATGACACTTGGCACTAAGCTATGGCGGAGGATCTGGTTAGCGCCCTTTGATTTGGCGGCGGTCGGTTTCAATTACTTTATCGGAGATGGGATATTGGCCGTTTTACCTTGCGGTAAGTTCTTCTTCTAGAAGAAAGGAAATTAAAAATGGCAGTTGGTATGCAACTGCCACACTAAAATATCTGAATACGAGTTCACAATTCGTGCGTAAGGACACATGACTATGACTCGCCCTGTGGGACGAGTGAAATGAGATCGGCTAGTGTCTTGCCGTGGGAACAGCTTTTTCCTCATTATCTACATTTACAAAGACTAATTTTTCGATTTTATAATGATCTTTTTGCTTAACGAGATTCGTACTACAACAGCGAAGGAAATAGAAGTTCTTGCCAATGGCTAGAAATTTAAGCCGATTTCACAATGTCACTTGTTTTCGGAACTGACGAATCAATCTCGGAAATGTACTTAGTGACGACGCGTTTATTGCCCAGTTTAGACATCGCATAAATACCGGCCTCTTCATCGATCCACTTTAACAATTGCCGCCGAAGAGCGTGTTATTGGCATTTAGATGCCTGGTTTAATGAGTTTGCCGCGAATAATTTCATAGCACATCCTTTTGTGATTCGTGAAAAATTTGTACGTCGAGCGCAAGAAAAGGGCAGGTCCGCAGACCTGCCCACGTGGATTTGATATGTACGAATACGAGTTTCACATAAACACTGGATTCTTTCACAGTTTCAGTTGCTCCTAATCTCGATCTAAAAGTCAGCATTTTATTTGCTGGAATATTGACTAACGGTACTCCATTCGTTGTACTGCTTTACCAGGGTGGGATTTGGTCATATTCTAATCCAATCTTTCTTTTGGGCATTTCTGTACGCTGGGTCTGCAGTTGTTAATTCGAGGAATACAGCTTGATAGTTATTGGGGGTTAACTCTTTAAGGCCTTGAGCCGTGCTTAAGTAGTATCGTTTTGTTTTGATGTTCTCTTTTTATTATGCCTTGTGGTCCTACACGATATACTCTTCTATCTCTACCTCCCGCTCATAGAGCGACCAACGTCCTGTAAGCAGTTGCTGGTACCATACCGGATGCTGACGCATATATAATTGGATATAGCCGTGCTTGTTCCCGACCTTGGAAAGGGACCAATTAGTAAGAATAATAGTGATTAGACAAATAAGGGCAGTCATGATCGCAGTTTTAGGGTGCCTAGGGCCACTCGTATAAGAAAAATGACACAGTGCTCACGCAAATAGATCCCGGAAATAGCCAGATGTAGCAAAGCCATCCTGGTCAAGCATCTAGCATGATGCGAGGCTAATTTTGGCTTCTAAGTGATCATATATGAATGCATTCATCCCTTTATAGGATGGATAAATGAGATACTAAACTTGGTCAGTTCGATTTGGGTTTTTAAAGCCCTTTCACAAGGGGCGATAAACGTATACCCTAGCTATCTTTGTTCTTGTGGCCACAGGCACCATTTCCTCTTGTGGGATCAGGTGATGAGCAAAGAACTCCAACATCTTGGTTACCTTATCAGAAAGATCAGCACCCTCACCACTCAAGTCGGTGAGTCGAGGTAGTGTCGAGCAAAATACAAGTTGTTATTTGCTGTTTCGATCAGCATACTTGCCAATGCTTCGGATAAGGAAATTTAGGATTCAGTTCGTGTATGATGTCAGCAATTTGTTTTGTCAAGCGTTTGTAGGACAAAAAGAAACCTTCTTTATTGTCCTCATCAACCCACTTATGGTGATAACCTTTTGTGCCTTCGGTCACCACAATGCGATGTAGGGCTTCTTCATCCACAAATTCAATAGCTGTATTTCTATTGGCAGTATCAACAATGATCCCCATAACGATCCGCAAGCGCTCTTTTGCTGAACGCACATTTAGCGTATTCAGATCGATACGAATGATCATCCACTCCCAATACCAATTGAGCAGATAAACAAAAAGCTGGTGTTTATTCTCGAAATATCGATAAATAGAGGCCTCTGTAGAAGAAATAGCCTCTGCCAAC
>NZ_RCBY01000361.1 GCF_003838195.1 Okeania hirsuta | reverse complement strand
TGAATAAGATTATAATTGAATTTCCGGTAAAGTTTTCTGGTAGAGGAGTTCAACTCCTTCGGCCAGGCTCAACTCGTCGGTCTTAATTTCCAGAAATGGTTCTAATGGCATTTCATAAGGAGAATCAATCCCTGTGAAACCCTTTATTTGCCCACTTCGAGCTTTTTGGTATAACCCTTTAACATCACGTCTTTCACATTCCTCTAGTGGTGCATTAACAAAAATCTCTAGGAAGTCTCCTCCCCAATTATCTCTGCTGCCCATGTTTCTGATAGCTCGTTGGGACTGATGAAGGAGGCCAAATAATAAGCCACTATGTGCGTACAAGCGGGCTACCTCAGCGATCCTTCAATATTTTCTGTCCGATTCAACGCTAAATCCAAGATTTTTATGATGCCTGAACCAATTTATCTCCATCCAATACCTGCGGGAAATAACCATCTCAAACAAGCGACGTTCCAGGTGTTTGGCAATGGTCTCTTGCCTGAAGGACAAGCCAAGTTAGCCAGAGGACTTTACCTTTCTGTCCAAGTCGTTCTTCTCGCTGCTCTTACTCAGTAATCGATCGAAAATGGATTATGTTAGTACTTTCTGCCAAAATAAACTCGTATTTATGCGCTTAAAAACATACGTCTCGATTAAAGTTGTCTTCGTGTCTTTTTTGTCTGGAATAAATTCCGGATTTCCTTCCGGAATCTCTGCAAGCCGTCGTGTAAATAGTAAATCAAAAGTTTTAGGCATATTCTAGTCCAGCGACAATACTGGACTTTTGGAGTACATCTTCGCAGCCTGATTCTTAAAGACCAAGAAGGCCAAGGTGAACGTAGTAGTTGTAGCGATCAATCCATGTAAATAGCCTTCAAGACATTTCCCTTTGATCTTCATAGCTCCCGTCTTTGGTTTGTTTGTGGAAAAATGGGCTGTTCGAAGTGTCCGAGAAAATATCTGGTTATGGCACAGCTTTGATTAGCGCGGCAAAGTTAGGCTTTTATTGAAAAAAAGGAAACACCATAACAAAAATTTCGAAAAACACATAGTACATTTGTCCATACTTACCCCAGCAAGAGCAACATTTACTTACGCCCCAAACGTATTACCCAATTATTCCCAAAGGCGACTTAAGTCTGACCCATGAAAAGCTTTACACCTGTTCTTCTTTGCTGGGTTCCAATCGCGAAGGCTCAATCTTACGATTTTGGCCTCTTCGTGGTACTCTTTCTATGAGGCGATGGTGCCCAAGCGCTTATAAGGATTATTTCAAGACCTTTGAACCGGCCATCGGGTTTCGTTAGAACTTGGCCAGAATATCAGTTCTCCTTCCGTTTCGTTTTAACTATTTGTACGGTAACTGGCAGTGATAGCCTCCGAGTAAGTAGCAGAAAATCGAGGCATTACTTTCGCACAAAATTTACGAATTCTACGGTGTGCTGGAATGTTAACTTTGCGTACTGGAAACCAGGAGAAGGGTTTTATTCGGTTACGCCCTATTTTTTAGGGGATGAACGTGTTTCGGTTAATCCACAAGCCCCATTGAAGGTCAATGGATAAACCTGCAACCCTTAGGCACCGAAGGACAGGGCTTCCAGTTTTGATAAGCCATATTCGTTGACCAAGTAGGAACCCATAGAGGAGGGATACGGCTCCAAAATGAGTAAACGGCTTACCATGAGTTTGAACTAAGTGCTCGAAAGCTGTTTACGACTACTTAGATGATGTTAGCGGCATCAATTTTCTCTACAATGACATAAGGAGTTGGAATGGAGCTTGCGGCAAAATTGAGTTTGCCAGGCTTTGAAGAAGGTGTAGAGATGCATTCAATGTACGGCGACGGGGAAATCCAGCAAAGATTGGTACTATATGGCCGGAGTGACAATCGGCATATCGCTTCATAACTCCTTCTATACTATCAAGGCAACCAAGTGTCGCGTGTCCACGCTTTTAAGCATAAATTATAAAACCCATCTGCTAACCTAACAGATGGGTTTTGTACTATACTTCTAGCTATCTAGCAAGAAGCAAAGCTTACCTTACTTGGACTTCGGCGTTAAGCCATGACTGTCACAGTATTTTTGATGGCGAGCCTCGGCGAGCCAAAAGGTGCCAGCGGGTCCAATTCGGTAGTCACATCAAATCCTTACCCTTCAATTCTGAATCAATCCTTCGGCAACACTCTTGATCTTCACTCTATAGAAAATAGCAGAACGATATGCCGCCCTGCTCTTCGATCTACCTGGATCATGCATTTTCAAATCTTGGCAAGAGTCTCGAACTCGTTTTATGGCGTCAAAGTACTTCAACACTTCTCATGCCCAGTCTCTTTTCCGCAGCCTTCCTTATAGGTTGGAGAATCGGTATGTCCTCCGGTAATCCAAACCCGAGTTGCCACCACCCCATCCTGTTGCCTAGGAAATACTCTTTATCCAAAACATCCCGCCGCAAAACTGCCTTTTCAAACTTCTTTTCTGGTGGCTTGATCTGCTCCCACTTATCTCTACTAATAACTCATAGAGATAGAATTTACGCAATGACTATTTTTTCGTCATTTGTTCGCCGATAATACATGCCCAGGTGCCATCACAATTGGCACAAACGATCTCTGTTCGCGCCATCAGCATCTAGGTACGCTGACGGCCCCAGGTAATTCATCATCAAAGCTTGGCCATCGCAACCGGAATCGAAAACTTATCTTTGGCATCATAAAGTGGTGTCTCACATTGACGCAATGTATACGCCATCAATCTTATGATTCCAGTATTCGCCAGTAAGGCTCGTTCGTACCTTTGTTGAGAATACTCTTGTCTCTTCGGCTTTTAAAGGATTTTTTATCCAAATAAACTCTCCTTTTCCCTAAAAAGGGGTTATTTGAAAATGAAATTATCTCCTAATATAAACAGAAGGGCAGGAACAAAGTTGTCAGATCGCATCCTGTTCTTAATCGGTTTGATCGAAATGATCAATTCAACAAAAAGACTGATTTTTTTTTCGAATCGAAAGGAAAATTTGCCTACTGGGCCAAAAAAAACAACTGCCCAACCGGGCAGTTGCCACTTTTACACTCACTAGTTTATGAACTTAAGCCAACGTATTGCCAAATTGATGAATATATCTTACGTGTTTTCACCACTTTGTTACCAAGTGAAGATTTTTTTATCTTCCGTTGGTTCGTTTATTTAAGACGCTCAAAGAAGTCAAATGTGTGTATGGGGTATTGTTAAAGAAAACTAATTTTAAAAAAAAAATCTTCAGTTGCTTTGTGGAATTTAAGCAAAAAAAAGGTAAAAGTCCAGTATTTACAAGCTTTCGCTTCTGGCTTACAAAATTGATAAGTCGAAAATTTTTCTGATTTTTTTCCAACCCTACCCTTTTCTTAGCGTCTCTATCATAAAATACTGCGCGTGACACTTTTATTACTGCAAGGAGGAAAAGTAGTGCAGCCTGCTAAGAAAGATAGGCAAGCACAAAAGCAAACTGTATGAGCAGTACGTTAGAGCCATGTATCACTTGCGATTAGAATGGTACCGATGCTAGCACGGCCGAAGACATCGTGCAGGAGAGCTTCATCAAGGTATTTCAGTACTTGCGCATTACAAGGGTGATGAACCTTGGTCTTGATAAACAATTACCATTAATACCTGTTTAGTCACTTAAAAAGAATGATCGATTGGTATTCAAGGAGAATCTTGAGCAATCCGGTAGAAGATGCCCCAATTCGTCTTCTCAAAAGTCAATAACCCAAATACATGCAGCCATTAAAGAATTGCCCAATGGTAGTCGTACGGTATGACGCTGCACCTGTAGAAAGGTATCAAATAAAAAGAAATTGCAAATATTAGCATTACTGTATCAACTTCGAAAACGCAGTATCGAAGAGGCCGACTACTACTACAAAAAACTATTGAAAGAAAATATAGACTGTAAACCACCCCAATTACCAAACGCAAATTAGAACAAATGGATCCATTAGAAGATTGGCATCCTGGAAATAGAAAACCTTGATCGAATAGAGGCCGATCCAGGAGGAAGCCCTGTGGCATTAAATTTCTAACACAAAACATAACACCATCCGTTGCAAATCTCTATTGACCGAAATTGGCTGATGTTGCGGCAGGATGCCCTAGCCATTGGAGTTGGTCTGTTTTGGATCGCTTCGACCGGCGTACCACAGCTTGCCAGTTCTCGCCAGAGCTAGCCGAGGAGCAAGCCAGATATATAGCTCTTGTGAAAGGCGAAGGAAGATGAATTAGGAATTGTGAGTTAGATCGAGAAATCTTTCAGGAGATTCAAGAATTGAAACGTGGGAAAGATTTACAGATATTTAAACTTATCAAGCAAAGAAGAGGTTGTCCATACCTTGTCGAAATATTACGAGCGAAAGATCGGATTTTAGAACGTTTGTCCGAGAAATGGAAAAGTATTATCAACAAGAAAAAAGGAAAAATGAAAACGCATTTAATATACTCATTCTTTGCTTTTTGGCACTTGCTCGTCTTTTGTCAAGATTCAAAACAAGACCATTAGCAAGTCATTTGCAGGCAAAACAGGTTAGTGTCCACATCGTTACGGACCACTCAGTTGTCAGAAGTAGTGATAGTCAAGTAAAATTGACTGCGGTTTTCCGTCGAACTAAGGACCCAGTACATGAGCTATTGGAAAAGCAATTGATCTAGAAGTTGTAGAATCTAAGCATATCCCTCGACATACAAAACCAATTTTTGAATCGAGAATTCGAACAGCCTAATGGAAAATTAGTCTAAGTTTAAAAGATGGTTCCCGCTCTGAAGCAGGTCAAAGAGTAGAGATACTTTTTACTCGAGGTACCAGAGCTAGAAGAATTGACTTTGGCTAATAAGTATACGAATCATCATTCGAGAGGATCTCAATGCGATCTCAACATTAACCTTTACGATGGCGTTTGCAAACCGCTGATATCAGTGGCAAACTTAAGATTGATACTAAGTACAGTAAAGGATCGATCGGCAACTTGCTACTCGAGACTCAATTTTTACGATAGTGATTTCAACCTCGGCGATGGCGCAATATAAGACTTACGACAAATACTCCAAGCTGCATTCAATAATGTAGGTTCTTTCAATATCCAGAGCTATGATGACAAAATCACCTGGAACACAGTGAAGGGGGATCTTTCCATCCTTGACAAATACTCAGATTTTGTTGGCGGTAGTTTCGCAAATGGTAAATTCGATCAGCATGACAGCAAAGTAACGTTGAAGGAT
>NZ_RCBY01000360.1 GCF_003838195.1 Okeania hirsuta | reverse complement strand
TGGTGACTACATATTCAAAGTTGGCAGTGCCACCGACCTCGATCTCTGGACCTGTTGCCTCGTCTGCATCTTCTCCGTTGGTGGATTTTTCGATGTCGATGTCTGGTGCTGCTGGTGGTGGATTCTTGTCAGGAATCTCTGAGATAAAACCAGCCGTTTTAGCACTTCCATTACCACCATTGGTTGATTGGAGACGAACATACCAATCTGTTTGCTCAAGTATTTCGCGAATCAGATCGTCCGTTAAATCTTGCGTCCCTGAGATGATAAAACTACCTTCTTGGACAATGCCATCTCCTTGACCCCCATTACCAAACTTAACTAGAGCATCATAGGGTCTATCTACACCGCCACCAGAAAGATTGATACCAAGAAGATTATTTGAATCTACCGCATCTGGACCAATAATAAAGTCTGTACCAGCAACTGGAGAACTGATAACACTATCACTTGTACCAGAATTGTTATTTGCGTAGGTAGTAATGTCATCAATAGTCAAGCCTAACGTATTGATTAAGTTCTGATCGTCAATATCAAAGGCAACCCCGATCATATCTTCAGTACTAGAGTTGGAGGCATCCGCAACGCGCAAGGTCACTTGAATGTCTTTGAAACCATCACCATTAAAGTCTCCACCATAACCAATGACAACATCAATAGCCTCATCCGTACTACCGAGTTGCTCATTAAAAACAGTTTCAAAGAGGCAAGCACCAAAGTGGTTGCTGGGGTCACTATCAGTAACAGTTTCTCCTCCGCCAAGAGGAAAAGAATCTGTGAAAGTCGTCGTCGCAACCTCACCATTACTTCCCGTCGCAGTCAAATTTAACGTTGCATTCAACGCATCTGGTGGACCCAAGCCAGTACCATTATTATCTGTCGGTACTTCCCAGGTTGTCACTACCTGACCATTCTCTGTACCATCCAGGTCACCTTCGCCTCCATCAGTGACTTCAATAGGATCATATGCATCCACATCCCCATCATCTCCAGGATCAGTAGGGTCATCTTCAATCTCAAACTTAATCGTTGAACCTAGTTCAAATCCAGTAGCGCTAATAGTCACCGTTTCACCCGGTGCGTAATCCTCTTTATCCGTCTCTACTTGAGGAAATTCCTGTTGATCCATAATCGTAAATTACCTTGAGTTAATATTTCATCTTTGTGAAGCACCCCCTATTGAAATTACTTTCTCAGCAAAATCAATTGTTCACAGTATAGACATAAATAAAAGCTGATATCAACCTGTATATTCACAAAAGCAACAATCTTCATCAAATCTTTATCAAAAACACCCTTGATTATAAAGATTTGATAAAGTTGTATAGATATTGGGCAAATATTATAGCGCTATAGGCAAGTCATAAGTTAGAATTAATCTGTAACTAAGTTTTTCCCTGCGGAATTATTCAGGAAGCAAAATTAAAAAATCTCCAGGCCCTAAATCCGTAGTGCTAAATTGTTACGCATTTAAATCATATAGCAATGTGCGCTGGCATATTTACAAATTGCAGGAGGTGTCCAATAACTAAAATCTTATAGAACCCCCGATCGTATCTTTGGACGCGGTATGTGCTTTTGGCTTCCGTCCTCAGCCTGAGGAAGTTGTGGAAATTCAGGAACGAGAATGGGGAAAAAGCGGATGATATAAAATCCGGTTATACAGTAATCGCAAAATTACTTTATCTTAATACAGATTTTCTATTAAACATCTCCAATAATCAAAAATCAAATTAATTATTATCCATAAATTATCAATTATCATTTTCTTTGTGGGTTTAATACCCCACCGTCAACGGGGGTGTTCACGCATTACTTGGGGGAGCGAATCCCCATATAATTTTCCTCCTGTCTCCTGTCTCCTGTCTCCTGTCTCCTTCTTCAATTCCCCTACTCTGTAGGGACGTTGCATGCAACGTCCCTACTTCCTGCTCCCTCTTTTCGAGGAGATGTCTATTGAATACGAATTTAAAAATTCATGCTATTCAAATCCTTTCTTTCTCCTGACTCCTGACTCCTGACTCCTGACTCCTCAGCTATACGATAACTAATCATCCGGATTTGATATGAGACCCCGCGTCGCCCAATAGCAAACCTGGTAGCTTTCCTTGCAGGTAGAAAAATACTCTCATCTCCCCATCTCCCCATCTCCCCATCTCCTGATCAGATATCATTCACTATAAGCAGTCCGCACCAGAATTACAGTACAATCACAACCACGAGCGATCGCCTCTGGAATATTGCCATTAATTGCTTGTTTCAAAAATCCTTCCTTACTAGCACCAATAACTACAACGTCACAGTTATGAGCATCAGCCAAATCAACTACAGCAATTGAAACAGAAGTAGCACAGACTACAGTAGCCATAACTTCTGTATCCAAGCGATTCTGAAGAATCTTTGCTGCTTGTTTCATTTCCTCAATATTAGGCTTAACAACAGACTTAGTTAAAACCTGACATAAGAGAATTTCTGGCTTCACACTCAAAGAAACCAAGGCAGGCAAAAGCTTTACTGCTGCTGCTTGTGTAGGAATATCTCGAATGGGTACTAACCACCGTCGCCATCCTAAAAAAGAATACATATTATCAGAAACAAGATTATCCCGGTCTGCTTCAAATCTTTCATTAGTCTTAGTAATACCTTTGAATATTTCTTCCTCTTTTAACTTTCTAGCTCCCCATTTCACTACTATTACTTCACAAATAGCTTGTCGCATCAGAGTATCCACAATACTGCCAAAAACACGACCAGAAGCAGAATAGTCACCCTTCCAACCCATCAGTATTAGAGATATATGTCTTTCCTTAATAGTTTCCAAAATAGTATCAGCAACATCGTGACCAACCCGAATTTGAGTGTGCATAGGAATTTTCAAATCCTTAGCTATGCGTTCTGCCATTGCTAATAAACGACGACTCTTAGTTGTATCTACGACAGTCTCATCTGGGGAACTTTGACGAGGCACAATCAAAACTTGTAAACATTCTAATTCATAGTTGCGTTGCCGGGCGATGACAGCGGCGAGTTTTAGTAATGCGGGGGCGGTACTAGGATTACTTAATGGTACTAATAATCGACCATTCCCTATTTGAGGCGATCGCGTTTGATAAACTATATAAGAAGGTTTTTGACTATGAGTTCCCAGATTTGTCTTACCTATTTGTTCAGATTCTATTCGGATAATATCAGTATCAGTGATAATTCCTACCAAATGACGACCTTCCATTACAGGTAAACGACTAAGTTTGTATTGATGTAAAAGATACAAAACTTCGCTGAGATTATCTGTAGTTTTAACTGTCATGGGATGAGGTGTCATAAACTCTTTTAATAGGGTGTCTCCAGAAAGTTCGCGTTTGCGAGTGTAAGCTAAATCTGTCTGAGTGACAATACCTACGAGCAAGCCACTATCATCAAGCGCTGGAAAACCTCGATGATGGGAATTAGAAAACTTCTGCTTTACCTCATCCAAAGTTAAATTAAAATCAAGAGTTTCTACAGGAGTGTGCATGACTTCATCCGCACGAATATTGCTCAAATAATCATTTGCTGACTTCTCCTTCTTGAGTTGTAGACCTTTGAAATCTAAAACCCGGTCGGATAAAGACTTCTTATCTATCTTTTCTGCCATCAATAAAGCGACAATAGAAACAATCATTAGTGGCAACACTAAGCGAAAATCTTGTGTCTTCTCAAAAATAATTACTACTGCTGTCATGGGTGCTCTTGAGACAGCACAAAAGAATGCCCCCATTCCTGCTAGAGCAAAAATTGTTGGTTGTTCGATGCCGACTACATTACTTTGGCAAATTCCAACTATCTGACCCAGGGCAGATCCAATAACTAAGGATGGAGCAAAAAATCCGCCCGGGGCACCAGAACTGGCGGCAAATATTGTTAAGAGAAAGTGTTCGGCAAAAGCAATGAAACTCCATTTTAAGTTGGCTTCGTTACTGCCTAGCAATTCTCTTAAACCAGTATGGTTACGAAATGATTCTGGTAAAGATGCGATAATTAAACCACTAATTAATCCTGTGATAGCTATTCGCCAAGGTAATGTTAATTTTAGTTGGCGCTGAAATATGGAAGTCGCAATAATTCCTCGACTAAATACTGTCCCTAATAAACCTGCTAACATTCCCAAAATTATGTAAAAAGGAATTTCTTTGAGGTGTAAAAATCCTGTAATTGAGGTATCTAAGTAACTGCTCTTATCTAAGTATAAACTTTCTCCCCCTAGCATTTGGGAAACAACTGCACCGACGAAAGAAGCAATAATTGCTGGCCCCAAGGTGATACCAGAAACATCGTGCATTAGGTCTTCTACTACAAATAAAACTCCGGCGATGGGAGCGTTGAAACCAGCAGCTAACCCAGCAGCAGCACCACAAGCAATTAACTGACGACGGTAACTTGGAGAAGTGGGAACTAAACGACTGATCCAAGCTGCTAAGGATGCACCTATTTGCACTGTTGGGCCTTGTCGCCCTAATGTTAATCCAGAACCTACTGTCAGGATGGTAGTGAACATTTTGACCATGGCGATCGGGAAGTTTAAGGGAATGCGCATACCTGAGAGGGCAGCTTTGACTTGGGGTACTCCACTTCCTCCTGCTTCTGGTGCTAAACGTTCTACTAATAAACCTGCCACAAGTCCTCCAACCGCGCCAAAAATTGGTAATAATAGCCAAGGTGGATATTTGAGGGATGCAGCTATACGCAAACTACCTAGCCATCCTGCACCTTCTTTTAGTATGACTGCTGCTAATCCTGATACGATTCCGATTAAGCAAGCTTCAAAGACTGCTACACGTTTTGGTCTTAGCAGTGGATAAATAAAGTTTTTGAGATGGATTTGAACTTCTTGTCGGATATACTGATGCCACATAACGGAGTTTATGGTGTTGTTTTGGCAGTATGGAATAGAGTTTTGGTTTATTCTAATTCTTACTGGTTTTTTTTATCTTTTTCGGGCGTTGGTGATTTGAGGTATGATATCATGCCTGGATAATTAGTGAACAAAAAACTTTCTCCTTCCACTCCTGTTTATTCTTCTTTCTTTCCTCCTGACTCGGTCCGACTGACTTCCCTTCCTGGGAGGGGGAGGGGCGAGGGGTGGGTTGACTCCTAAGTAATTAAGATTAATATCATACACGCGCTTTACCAACACCTCTTTTTCGTTATGGGTTATCAAATCCGGTTAAACAGCCATAGAATGGTTAAGTTAGGAGTCCTCAGGAGTCA
>NZ_RCBY01000036.1 GCF_003838195.1 Okeania hirsuta | reverse complement strand
AACCAAATTCCTTCTGTAATTTGTTCTAAATTTGGGAATTTTAAGGCTGGTATTTTAACTGAATCTAGAGTATTTTTTTTGCCGATCATTCCTAACTGATTTTGTAGATAATGATAGCGAGTAATCGGACCAGAAATAAGCTTGGGAAAAAATAATTTATAAGATGTAAATTCTAATAAAGAAGAAGCTGATGGAGCGCCTCGATAAACATCAATTAGATAAGCAAGACATTCAAAACAAAAAAAACTTAAACCTAATGGTGCAATTACATTACTATCAACCCAATTAGCAGTTTCTAAAATATTAGGTATATTGTACAGAATGCCAATACTATTTAATAAAAAAGGTATATATTTGAAACTTAATAAAAGTAAGATATTGCATATTATACCTAACCACAATAATAGCAAGCGACGGCGGTTCCATTGTTTATTAGCAATACGCCAATCTTTTGGTTCCCCAATAGCTTGAGCAAGGTAAAAATTCAAAAGGGTAATTATTAATAGTAATGGAATATATTGAGGTTGAATAGTGGCGTAGAAAAATAAACTAGCAACTAAGAGGACAAACACTCGCCAAGACTGTCGTGGCATTGACCAATAAAGTCCCAACACCATTAATAGGAATAGAGCGTAGTTAAAAGAGATAAAAGTCATATTTTGAAGTCAAAAGTCAAAAGTCAAAAGTCAAAAGTAAGATTTTATAGATTTATAGACTCCTTGTAAAATAAATATTAAGTCGCGAACCAAAATCTTAACTGTCCGCCGTAACCCACCAAACATACCGAACATAAAGAGCTCTATTTAGTAACATTCTTTTTTAACGCTTGGTATTATCAGTTAAGTTATTAGTTATCAAGTTACCAGCTCCTCCGATCGCCTCATTGCTTTAATTTAACTTTTGACTTTTGACTTAATTAAATTCTTACTTTTAACTTTTGACTTTTAACTTCAAAATTTGACTTGGTTAAATTCTTACTTTTGACTTTTGACTTTTGACTTTTGACTTCAAAATCTGACTCCTGACTCAAGAAAAAAAATCCAAAAGTACTTGTCAAAATTATATTTAGTCTGCTAGTATAGTTAAGCAGTGAAAAAAAAAGCCGGGATAGCTCAGTTGGTAGAGCAGAGGACTGAAAATCCTCGTGTCGGCGGTTCAAGTCCGCCTCCTGGCATAAAAACCTATTATTTCTTTATTTGTGGTCTAATTTTTCCAAAGAGCTTTTAAATTTGATCTTTGGCATCCCAATTTGACCAGATTTTTAACCTCTGTAATTACTGGAAAATTGGTATTTACAGCCAATAATAGAGTATTCCAATCTACTAATATAGCACTACGCATTATGGTAAGGATACTTTTAATCTATCAAACGAGCCTCTGGGATTATTTTTGACTTTTGACTTGCGCTATATTTGTCTTCCCTGAAAAAGGTTGATTTAAAGGGATTGACAATAGCTAAGTTTTATGAATATTGAGAAAAAAAGGTTGATTTTAGGTGATTGATATAAGTGTGTTTATCTTGTGCAAGTCAAAAAAAATATATAAGTAAAATTTATATTATCAATAAAAAAAAATTATTAAAAGGAAACAAATAAAGTCTACTCTTAAAGACGAGAGGAAACTCTTAGGTAGATTTATCCCATTGGGGTTGGATTAACCATAGAATTCTGGGTGTTTCAACCCCTGGAGATGTCAAATACAAAAGGTCACAAAAAGAAACAAAGGAGAAACTAGCAGATGAAAGGAATTGGAAAGCTAATCATAGCAATGATTCTAGCAATAGCAATAAGTATGGGAGCATTCCCTACAAATAGTGCAGAAGCTAAAGTTGGAGGGTCAGTATCAGTAGATGTAAACACAACGATAGATCAGGTGTTAGATTTGTTAGGTTTTGGTGATGCAGAAGGTCACTATGTAGTTGTGGTAAACAAGACTGGAGGTACGTTGGAACGAGTGGGTGCATATAATGACTCGTCCAACTGGCCAGCTGATGATGTGAAGGCGCGTACGGCAAAAGCGACGAAGATTATAGGACAGGGTTCGTATGGGTCTCATTCATTTGCAGCGAACTATGAGGTAACTGAAACCCGAAAGGACTTCTTTCAGTTAGGAAGTAGCTGGCCACTGTGGGGAGAGAGGAAAATCAACATGTGTGAGAGCGGCCGATCGGGAAATAAGCCAGCGGAGCATTGTTGGGATGATATGTGGTACAGTAACGATGTGACCGTCGGCAGGAATGGTTATAAAGGTCGTGCGTTCTTAAAGACTCTCGACACAGACCATGGAGAAGCGATTGCATGGCTGTATGAGATTAAATAGTTAAAATAGAGGATAGACACACGGATGTTGAGTCAAACAATGGTGAAGGAGCGATCGCCTCTCCTCCTAACTCAACCCTCTGAACCTCACTTCTAACTCAAATTGACCAACGGCGAGTCTCATTGAGGAATAGGACTCGCCTTCGTATTTAAGTTATCAGTACGACCACCGATGTCCAAAAAAATCCTTATTTCACACAGTAATATTTGCAAGTTCGACACTGGATAAGATAATAAGCGAACTTGACTCAATTTACAACCTCAACCGTTCCTGCAACCAACTTTCCAAATCTGCCAAACTATTAAAACTTAAAAATACCTTCACCAAATCCTCCACATCTACTAAAGGCAAACCTTCTATCTGACTATTAATCTCTTGAGAAACCTCTCCAAAACGTTGAGTTATCAAAAGCTTTATTAGAGCTATAGTTTGATTAAGTCGTGCAATTTCTTCTGCATAAGCTATCCTTCCTCTTTCATCTTGCATCGCTATCCCTAGGTTTTCAACTATCTCTAACTCTTCTGGACTCATATTAATAAAGTTGGCAATATTTAAAGCTTGTTCTATTTCTCCAACTTCCCCTAAACTCTCTGGTATCTCATCAAAACTAGCCGCCTCTTTCAGAAAATAAATCCACTTATCTGTCAAACTATTTAACTCTGACAAACTTTTATTAAACTTCGGCAATTCCACAAAAATTAACCGCAATTCTTTTTCCAAGCATTTAAGCTTTTTAGTTTCTTCCTGAAACACAAATTTATTAATATAATCATCTTTACTAATATTATCATCAGTATTTTTAAACAGAATAAAATCTGTAATTGTGACAGCTATTGCCGGATTTAATAAAGGATAATTCTCTCCTTTATCCAACTGATTAGCATAAGCTTTAGACAAATTGTAAGCCACCCGCTTGTTAAAAGCAGTCATTCGTGCCACTTGCATTTCAATAATTACAATTGAACCGTCAACTAAAACTGCTTTAACATCCAAATAAGTTTCTTTTAAACTGATAATTTTACCAGGATTAAAAGGATTGACAATCGTTAAATCCTTAATGGTTTTTTCTCCATCGTAAATTATCGCATTCAGAAAACTGATTAAAATCTCTTTGCTTTGTTCGGAGCCAAAGATTTTTTTAAAAGCATAATCAACTTTAGGATTGATAAATTTCATAGTAGTATTCTCCTTATAAACAATTGATAATGAACAATGAATAATGGATAATTACCTATCCTTGAAAGAAGAGGATTGACAAACAGGAAAATATTTTCTTTTGATTTTCTTGCATTTTTGAAGAGGTATTAGACCAAATTAAGCAATTATCAATTATCAATTATCAGTTATCCATTGATAAACGTTCCTGTAACCAACTTTCCAAATCTGCCAAACTATTAAAACTTAAAAATACCTTCACCAAATCCTCCACATCTGCCAAAGGCAAACTTTCTATCTGACTACTAATTTCTTCAGAAACCTCTCCAAAACGTTGAGTTATTAAAAGTTTGACCAGAGCGATCGCTTGATTAAGCCGTCCTTTTGCTTCTCCTTGTTCTTCTGCATAAATTAGTCGTCCTTTCTCATCTTGTAATGCTATGGCCCGACGCTCGACTATCTCTAATTCTTCTGAAGTCATATTAATTCTCTCAGCAATATTTAAAGCAAGTTCAATTTCTGCAACCTCCCCTAAACTATCTGGAATATCATCAAATTTGGCAGCTTCTTTCAGAAAGTAAATCCACTTATCTGCTAAAGTTTTTAACTCTCCCAAAGTTTTTTTAAACTTCGGCAGTTCCACAAAAATTAACTGTAATTCCCGATCGGGATATTCCCAGTTTTTCTCTCTATGTTTAAACACAAATGGATTAATAACATCTATCTTGTCTTTAAAAAGAATAAAATCTGTAATTGTTACCGCTATAGCTGGACGTAGTAAGGGGTAATCATCTCCTGTTTCCAACTGGTTGCCATAACCTTTAACTAAGTTGTACATTACCCGTTTGCTAAAAGCAGTCATCCGTGCGACTTGCATTTCAATAACTACAATAGAGCCATCAAATAAAACAGCTTTTATATCTAAATAGGTATCTTTCAAACTGATAATTTGACCAGGATTAAAAGGATTGACAATTGTTAAATCCTTAATAGTTTTTTCTCCATCATAAATTATCGCATTCAGAAAACTGATTAAAATCTCTTTGCTTTGCTCGGAACCAAAGATTTTTTTAAAAGCATAATCGACCTTGGGATTGATAAATTTCATAGTAGCTTTTCTCCTTATTATATAAATAACCAGAAACGAAGTTAAAAGTCAAAAGTTAAAAGTTAAAAGTTAAAAGTTAAAAGTAAGATTTTATAGGCTTAAATCTTTGATGCTACAGTAATTTCCGGAAATTATTTCACGTCTAAAACGTTGAGTTATCAAAACCTTGACCAGAAAGATGGGGAGATTGAGAAAGATTTGACAATGGCGCTTTAATGGAACATTTTTTGATACCAAATCCGAGTGGATTTGATATAATATACTTTGATAACTCTATCGCAATCCTATTTTATTCGTGTCAAAAATCTTACTGCTTTTTAGGGAACACTTAACTGGGAACACTTAACTGGTAAGAGTTTCAGTTTTTTTATTTACTTTTTGATTTGTCACGACCTATTTAGGATTGCTATATAATGACTTAAATATTCAATCTCCCCCACTCCATTTTAGATGTGTCGGTCCAACATAAGAGTTTTAGGGAACATCTTAACGAAGTCAAAAGTCAAAAGTCAGAAGTTAACCCACCCCTCGCCCCTCCCCCTCCCAGGAGGGGAAATAGGGGAAGCGTGAGCAACTCTCCAAAAATATTGCGCCTTAAAAGGCGAGGTTGCGCGACCCTGATGATAATGATAAGTTTTGATTCTGATTGGACTGTTTGTTTTAGTTATTATGTAGAATGTTCGGTGAAGAGAAAAATGCTGTGGTTAGTAATTGAACTAAATATTGTTATCTCAATTTTTTGTTTTTACCTCGCTTGGAGAATCTGGAATGTTAGACAAACATTGCTACAAGTAGAACAAACTCTCAATTTGATAGATTTTTGTACCAGTAAGGTACTTGATAAAACACCAGAATTTTTCCTACTTCACCAGCAGAAAATAAATCAACTACGACAACTATATAAACAACTGGATTTACAAGTTCAACAGGTTAAACAAATTATGGCCATGCTGTGGTTGCTCAGAACCATTTGGCATCGTTTCTGTAGAATTTGGCGCTAGTGCCGCTACGCGGAAGTTAAAAGTCATATCAAATCCGGTTAAACAGCCATAGAATGGTTAAGTATGGAGTCCTCAGGAGTCAACCCACCCCTCGCCCCTCCCCCTCCCAGGAGGGGAAGATAGGAGTCAGGAGGAGAAAGAATTACAAAGATGAGGGTAGTTATGACGATTGAAGATTTTTTTTATGTCCAATTAAACGGATTTGATATCAAAAGTTAAAAGCGAGTGCGTAATTCTGAGGTTTCCTCAGAATGCAAGACGCACTCAAGACAGTCAAAAGTATTGATTTGTAATTGTTTTTTGACTTTATTACGGTCTATATTTGCGCCTTCCTGCACTAAATATATTGACACTCTCAGCATCAAATCTTACCATCAAATAAGAGCGATTATAATGGGAGTACTCTTTCAAAAATTTAGATATGATTGATAATAAAGAAGTATTCTAGACAGAGATATATATATTTTTTAAGTATGTCAAACAAAAAATCTGGACTATTTATCAGTGGTCTACTGCTAGGTTCAGCTATAGGTACATTAACAGGGTTATTAATAGCTCCTAGAACGGGCAAAAAAACAAGACAGTTGGTGAAAAAATCTGCATCTGCTTTTGCCCTACTTGTAACAGACTTGTCTACCAGTGTCAAATTTCAAGCAGACCGCTTTTCAGGATCTACTGCTAATTCTTGGGAGGAAACTTTAGAAAGACTAAGAGAGGCGATCGCTGCTGGATTAGAAGCTAGTCAAAAGGAGAGAGAAATATTATCTCAACTAGAAGCCAAAAACTCTGAAGTTTCAGTAGTTATAAACAGGGAAAATTAAAACAAAAAGCTTTTTTTTAATCTTAAAATACTCTACAATAGCACCTATTATTGTTAAGATTATCCAGGAATAGGAAGTTATCATTCCCCTGTTTAGGCGAAATACCTGTGAACAACCCCTTGTTTTGGCTTGGATTGTCCCTTTTCCTGGTTGCATTGAGCCTCACTACTGTTTTAATTGTCACCTTACCTGCGATGTTGGCATTAGCAAGAGCTGCTCGTAGTCTAGAAAAGTTAGCAGACATCCTAGCTCGCGAATTACCACCAACTTTAGAAGCAATTCGTCTCACTGGCATAGAAATTAGTGAGTTAACTGATGATGTTAATGATAGTGTCCAGAGTGCAGGAGAAATTGTTAAGCAAGTCGATCGAAGTATTGGTAATGTCCGTCAACAAACCAAGGAAGTTAAAACTACAACGAAAAGTATTTTTACTGGTATTAAAGTAGCCTGGAAAACATTTAATTTAAAACCAAAAACAAAAGAAAATACGAGGAGACCATTAAAGCATTCTTTATCATCTTCTCATAAAAATGTCGCTCAAAGCCATCTTTACAAAGATATTCCTCCTGCTTCTGCAACTGAGGATTCTACTCTAGATGATAAACCTTAGACAGAGAAAAGTTTTCTCCCCTGTACCCTATAGCAATGTGCGCTGACTTATGTACAAAAAACAAGAACTGTCCAATAGCTAATAGTTTTATATTATCGGTTTTTTTATTCCCCCTGTTGCCTGTTGCCTGTTGCCTGCGCACAGCACTATAGTTAGGTCTTGCTGATTAAATATCAAAGCATTGACTGATATTGGTTTTAGCATTTTTTGGTCTCAAAGAGTATCAGCTTTTCAGCGGAAGAAGTTCATGCATGCTAGTATTTTAGGACGATTATGGCAGAAAAATCACTCTTACAATTTTTCCGACTACCTCCTCTATAATTCCCATTTCTCCTGTCTCCTGTCTCCTGTCTCCTGTCTCCTACCCCTACTAAAATACTTTTTCAGCAAACCCTAGTTAAAAGTTATTAACTGCCAAACTACTTACTATCATTGAGCCAACTCCAGAATCTGTAAAAATTTCCTGTAAAAGTGTATGGGGAACTCTACCATCAAGAATATGGGCAGCTCGAACTCCCTGAGCTAAACTCCGCACACAACAATTTACTTTAGGAATCATTCCACCAGATACAATTCCTTTTTCAATCAATTGTCTAGCTTCCTGGATATCTAACTTAACAATTAAACTATCTGGATTATGATAGTCTTCCAAAATTCCCGCTGTATCTGTAAGGAGAATTAACTTTTCTGCATCCATCGCAGCAGCAATTTCACCCGCAACAGTATCTGCATTAATATTGTAAGCTTGTCCTTTTTCATCTGCAGCTACACTAGATACCACGGGAATATAGCCATTATCAACTAGGGATTCTAGAATATCTATTTTGACGTTACTTACTTCCCCAACAAAACCAATACCTTCTCTTCCTTCGGGACGTGCTTTTATTAAGTTCGCATCCTTGCCACACAGACCCACAGCACGGCCACCAGCTTGATTAATTAAAGAAACAATTTCCTTATTAACCCTTCCCACTAATACCATCTCTACTACTTCCATAGTGGGCGCATCAGTAACTCGCAAACCATCCTTAAACTGCGGTTCAATTCCTAATTTACCCAACCAAGAGTTAATCTCTGGGCCACCACCATGAACCACAATCGGACGTATACCCACACAAGATAGTAGTACAATGTCCCTAATTACTTTATCTTTGAGGTTACTATCTTTCATGGCCGCACCGCCATATTTGACGACGATTTTACGACCTGCAAATTTTTGAATGTAAGGTAGTGCTTCACTTAACACTTTGACTCGGTTTATTTCTGATTGATTTTCAAAATCTGTACTTTTTAGCATAGACAGTTACTCTTTTGAATTTATAATTTGAACAATATCAATATATAGTTTTTTTCAATTTAAAAGTTAACTACTTAGTTATTTTAAGGTTTCCACAATTGACTGAGAGGAAAATAAATAACAGGAGCCCAAAGACTACTAATAACAGCAGAACCCAAAGCAACTTGCTTATAGTAAACCCAAATTTCTCCAAAGGTTTGATTGCCGATTAATCCTAACTGAATTGCCATGAAAGTTTCTGCAATAATTGCCAGAATAAATGTTACTAAAGCTATGAAAATAAAATCTTCTTGAATAAAGCGTTGCTTCTGTAAAAACACTATGATAAATCCTGCAAAAACTAAAGGAATAACATGAGTGGGATAGGGAGCTGTGATGCCATCTTGAATTAATCCTAAAACTAAGCCAGCGACTAAAGCTTCTATAGTTGAACTCTGGCTACTCCAAGCAACTACCCAAATTAATAACCAGTTAGGTCTTATGCCAAAAATCTCCATTCCTGGAATACGGGTGAACAATAATAGTGCACAAACTAGTGCAGAAGCAATAGTGATTAATGATTTTAAAATAGCTTGCTGAGATATATTAGACATCTGAATTAAGAAAATAAATTTAATAATTTGAAAGTTGTTGAGGATAAGTTAATTTTTCAATTTTTAACCAGGAGAAAATTTTTAGGCTCTTGGTAATTTATACTATTTTTTTTTGCTGCAAAAAACACCTATAGAGTTTCTCAAATTACTGAGGTAAAGTTGTTTTTATTCTTTTGATTTTATTTTCCCGAACTATACCAATTTGGAAAAAGAATGTTACGAATAATCAGGGCAGTTAAAAGACTTTAAAAGAGATGCCCCAAGGACTAAAAAGATAAATTACAACCTAATAAATAGTATCAAAGCTATTCATTCTGTACGTCGCCAATCCGACGGCTTCCCTGCCTGACTCGGTCTTCGGTCCTCCTAAGAAATAACTTAGTTATTTGTAGCAAATATTTATCAAATTGGTATTACTCAGACCTACGGACGTTGCATGCAACGTCTCTACCTAAAACAAACGAATTTTTTGCCTCACGCTTCTTGGGAATTACTATATAGAGTTTTTTCCAAGTCAATGATAATTTTCATTTGTCTTAGGTAAAAGATAATTAGGTAAAAAGAGTCTTTGTAACAGAAGAATTGCCATTATTGAAAATTAATAAAAATGGGAAATAAAATAACTGTGAGCAGAATGAGACTGATTTCCTAATAATTTTAGGTCGTGCAAATTATTAATATTTTTGCATGATTTTAATTATGGCAGTCTTAAATGAATTGTCAAAAATTGGAAAGCCTTACCCCTATTCCCTAATTCCCAGATATTTTCTGCACAATTAAAGTATGACTGCTATATATACTGTCTCTGTTGAATAAAAAATTGACCAATCAAAAGCTTTTAATTTTTATTAAATACATCCAATAACCAAATAACTCAAGAAAGACAACTAAAGAAAAATTAAAAAGTCGATCATTGATAGTTGAATTACTTTTCTGTTTCACTTTGTTTATTTTGATAAACAGTCACCCATTCCAAAGTATTAAGTGGTGCTGATAATTTAACCTTAGCTTGTGGAGCAGGAGTATTATTCAAATTAATAGATTCAACTTTTCCGATAGCCAAACCTGCCGGGAATAATTGACTATAAGCAGAAGTAGATACAAAATCACCAACCTTAACATCAGGAAGATCGTTAAAAAATTCTAAGACAACTGTATCATTACCCTGACCCTTCATAAAACCCATCTGACGACTGCGAATAATTCCTGCGCCAACTTTACTGGTAGAGTCACTTACTAATAATACCTGGCTAGTATGGGGTGTAACGCTAGTTATTCTACCTACTATACCACCAGTTCCCATCACAATAAAATCTTTTTGAATACCATCTTTACTACCTCTTCCTAGAGTTACTTTTTGCCACCAATAGTCTGCACTTCTACCCACTACAGGAGCTACTATTCCTTTTGTTTTTTTAGTTTTTGTATAATTAAAAAGTTGCTTGAGAGTATTATTTTGTTTCTCTAATTCTTGTAATTGAATTTCTAGTTCTTCTATACGAGCATTCACTAATACTTCTTGTTGAACAGGACTAGGTTGAAATGGTAAACTCAGCCAATTATAAATTTCAAAAAGTAAAGAACCTTGAGTTTGTCTAACCCAAAAAGCTGCACTTACTGCTAAAATTAATAATGCAGCTTTTCTGATGATTTTTAAGCTTCGACGACGCAATGTTTGCATTGGTAAAACCTGAAAATTTGCTACTACTTTAAACTTTATTACTACTAATTTATATTCAAAACAGAAACTTCTGTATAAGGAGTCAGAAGTCAGAATTCAGAAGTCAGGAAAAATGGGAATTATAGAGGAGGTAGTTGGAAATTGTCCCCTGATTTTTCTGCCCAACTCTTGCCCAAAATGCTAACATTCATGAGCTTCTGAGCAACCGAAAGCCTTGTAGCTTTTTTCACTCCAAAAAGGCACTTGCCTTTATCTGTTAATGCTTTGATAGTTAATCAGCAAGCCCTAACTAGCTAATATTTGATTATTGAAATCGCAATTAACCATGAGTTATTAGTAATTAATCTTCTTACTGAATTTCGAGATTTACTAATTTACTAATTTTAAAAATACAGAGTTTTAGAGAAATTAGGAAAAATGGGTCAGTGATTAAACTTGTATCTCACAGTTCTCAAAAGTTCTGTAAAATTATATATCTATAGGTTATTATCATCAGAACGCTTTTCAATAGGTACTCAAATATAGCAGTACTCACAAAAGTTAGGAATTATAAATCAAGACAAAACTAGGAAATACAAATAATTAACCTTCTACCCCCTATAATTTGGCTACAAAATAACTGAATTTTAGCGCATCTGTCCACTGAAAACCCTTTCCAGTTGTTTAAAATTCTCCAAGACACGACCAGTACCCAAGACTACGCAGGAAAGTGGGTCTGCTGCAATATGAGTGACAATTCCAGTTTCATGGCTAATTAAAGTATCTATCCCATTTAATAAAGCACCACCACCAGCTAGCATAATACCTCTATCTATAATATCTGCTGCTAGTTCAGGAGGAGTACGTTCCAAAGTTCGCTTAACTGCCTCTACAATTATTGATAGAGGTTCTGCCATACTTTCTCTCGTCTCTGCAGATTTGACAGTAACAGTTCTGGGCAAACCTGATAATAAATGTAAACCCTTAACTTCCATCGTTGCCTCATTGTCATCCAAAGTAGGATAAGCTGAACCCAATTTCATCTTGATATCTTCAGCAGTTCGCTCGCCTATTACCAAGCTATGGACTTTTTTCATATACTGAGTAATAGCATCATTCAATTCATCTCCAGCTACACGGACAGATTCACTAAGAACTGTACCTTGTAAACTTAGAACAGCAACTTCTGTAGTCCCCCCACCAATATCCACAATCATATTACCTGTAGGTTCAGCCATAGGTAATCCTGCGCCAATAGCAGCAGCAACTGGTTCATCAATTAATCGTACCTCTCTAGCACCAGCATGAGCTGCAGCTTCCATTACAGCTCTTCTTTCTACACCAGTTACTCCGCTCGGAATGCCAATTACAATTCTTGGAGATACCAAGGTTTTTCCTTCATGAACTTTTCTAATAAAATGCTTTAGCATTAATTCTGCTATATCAAAATCAGCAATGACCCCATCCCGTAAAGGTCTGACCGCAATTACATTAGCTGGAGTTCGCCCCAGCATCCTTTTCGCTTCTTCCCCTACTGCTATAGAAGTTTTTTGCTCCTGGTCAATAGCTACCACAGATGGTTCTTGAAGAACAATACCTTTACCAGATACATATACAAGGGTATTTGCAGTACCCAAGTCAATTCCCATGTCCCGAGACAAAGAAAAGCGATTTATCCAACCCACTGACTTTTGACCCCCAAAATTCAATCTTAGTTTGTGTAATAATTTATCTAGATATATTGCTGAGGTATTCTATTTTGTTTTTACTCCTCAGTCTATCAGGACTATACAAAAATTGATGCAAGCAAATTTAGCTGTCCTTGATTTTATACTGCAACAGGATAGGGACAGAATCTGGAGGAAGTGTTAGATTTAATCAATGGTTGAATAATTAGTCCTCTTGAGATATTCTTGTAGATAATCAGACTAGAATTTAATTAATCATATAATCATATATATAATCATATATATAATAGTTTATGAGTCTAAATATTGTTACTTTGGTTGGTAGGGCAGGTGGAGACCCTAATGTTAAATATTTTGAGTCTGGTAGTGTGGTTTGCAATTTAACTTTGGCAGTAAATCGTCGTTCTAGCAAGAGTGAGCAACCAGACTGGTTCAATTTAGAAATTTGGGATAGAACTGGAGAGATTGCTGCTGACTATGTTCGTAAAGGTAGTTTGATTGGGATAAAAGGTTCTCTAAAGTTTGATTACTGGCAAGACCGTAATACAGGGACAAATCGCTCTAAACCAGTAATTAGAGTATACCAATTAGAATTATTAGGCTCTAAACGTGACGATGCACAAAATTATGATGAATTTTAATTTGATAGGTCAACGAGTCAGGAGTCAGGAGTCAGGAGTTAGGAATTAGGAGTTAGGAGTTAGGAGTCAGGAGCGGGGGAGTAGGGGAGTGGAGGAGAAGTAAACATCAGAATAATTAATACTAACTGGGGTGCTAATTATCAAAAATTCGATCCTGTTTGTGTTAATTACTTAATAATTAAAGTGCTACTTAATTTAAGCATTAATGGATGGTAATTGGTATTAGCAGTAGAGGATAGCCAAAAGACAAGTCGCTCCCCTTGAGCAAACCCCAATTTTAGCAGCGGTCGGTACTGATAATTGATAACTGAAATGACGGTGGGACTTTAAGTTTTCCAGATAAGCAAGGATAGAAATTATTAGACATAGGCGTGAAAATCCAAAATAAAATCAACAGGACTTACGCACAGACTCTACATATAGCGAGAGCAAATACCATTCGTCCCTACAAATGGTGCTTTAAAAGTCAATTTGCGTAAGTCCCGATCAATTATTATCTATAAATTATCAATTATTTCCCCATACTCCCTATTCCCTCTTTTGGAGGAGATGTCAATATGAGTGAGTCTACTCTAGAGCAAATTCTTAAATTAGCTACTCAGAAAGCTGAAGCTGTAGAAATTTATTATTTGTCTACTCAGGAAACACCAATAAAATTTGAAAATAATTGTTTAAAGTCTCTACAAACTAAGGCTCAACAAGGAGTAGCTCTCAGATTAATTTATCAAGGTAAATTAGGTTTTGCTAGTTCTACAGATTTGACAAGAATTGAGGATTTAGTTGAAGGAGCAATTCAAACAGCAAAAGTTAGTGAGACTGCACAATTTAAATTTGCTTCTTCATACAATTTTAATTACCCAAAATTAGAGTTTAATTTACCTCAAGTTAATGAATTAATTACTTCTGGTGAAGAAATTATTGAAAAGATTCATAATTATAACCCCGATATTCTAGTCAATATAGACTTTAATATTCAGAACAAAAATATTAAAATTTTGACTAATACTGATGTTTATGCTCAAAGGTTTAATCAATTAGTTAATGTGAGTATTTCCGGTAACTTAGTTCGGAATGAAGACTTTCTGCAAATATCTACTTCAGATGCAATAAGCGATCGAACCTTAGATATCAATAAACTACTAGAAAAATTAATCCAAAAATATCGATGGGCAGAAAATTCAGCTAAGATTACTACTGGAAATTTTCCCGTATTTTTTACTCCCACAGCAGTAGGAAAGACGATCGCTAGATTATTTAAAACTGTTTTATCTGGACAGCTTGTGGTACAAAAAGCTTCCCCTCTTACCAATAAAGTGGGAGAAACTATGTTCGATCCTCGTTTTACTCTCTTTGAAGACCCAAATATAGTCCTTTATGCTTGTCCCTTTGATGACGAAGGTATCCCAACTACGGTCAAGACTTTTATAGAAGCAGGCACTTTAAAAAGTTTCTATTGGGACCAACAATGGGCTGCTCGTGCTGGACGTAAGTCCACTGGGAATGGTTTCCGAGATGGACTATCTCAACCAACTCCTAGTTTAGTAAATTTGAGTATTAATCCTGGCCAAGCTTCTCCAAGAGAATTGATTAGTAATATAAAAGAAGGTCTAATTATAGACCAGGTATTAGGAGCTAGTAAATCTAATCAATTAGCAGGAGAATTTTCTGTCAATTTAGATTTAGGTTATAAGGTAGAAAAAGGTGAAATAACGGGTAGAGTTAAGAATACAATGGTGGCAGGTAATATTTTTGAAGCATTTCAAAATTTGGTAGATATAGGCAATTTTCCTGAATTAGTTGGCAATAGTTATTATTTGCCATGTATTGTATTTCAAAATTTAGGTGTAGCAACAAGGGAGGCTTAGATATGAAAGTCCTTAAAGTTATTTTGATTAGTTTTTTAGCAGTTTTACTATTGAATGGATGTGTTCAATATGAAGTTGGAATAAATTTTGAGAGCCAAAACCATGGTGAAATTGTGCAACATATTAAATTAGCAGATGAGTTAAAGAATTTCAGTGGGAAGATAGTTTCTGAATGGTTAAGAAGTATAGACACTAGAGTTAATCAATTACGAGGAAAAACTCAAAAAATATCTTCTCAAGAAATTTTAGTTACAATTCCTTTTAATAATGGTGCGGAATTAGAAGAAAAATTTAATCAATTTTTTAAACCTATAGATCCACAAGAATCTAATAATTATGCTGCCGATGTTACAGCAGATTTACCTAAATTTGAATCTCAGATTGAAGTAAGTCAGAATAATTTCTTTTTAGTACTGCGGAATAAATTGAGCATTAATTTAGATTTGCAATTATCTACATCTAATAGCAAAGTTATAGTTAATCCAGATGAGTTATTAGATTTAGAGTTTCAGTTAACTACGCCTTGGGGTTTTAACAACATTCAAGCAACTGAAAATGATGCAATAACTTATCTAAGCGATCGACAAATTGTCTGGAAATTAAATCCAGGAGAATCAAATTCATTAGATGTAGTCTTTTGGATTCCTAGTCCCATAGGAATAGGTACAATCTTAATTGGTTTATTTGTTTATTTAGGTATAGCTTTAAAATATCAAGTACTGCCCGCTTTAGGAATTATTAAAAAATAGATTAATCAATATTGATTTTTATACTATATAATATTGCCTAAAATTTGAGGATTAAAAAATTAAGCTACTGCATCAAAATTATAAAATATATGTAAGCATTTCCTGCGGAATGCGCAAACAACTATTAGCAGTCAGCTAGCTTACTGGGTCGGAACTACATTAACAGCAATTAATAACAAATTAACAGCAATTAATAACAAATAATTACTTCTAAGGTTTGGGAAGGATACTTTGACAGTAACTTTTTATTCTTTCTCAATTTCAAGGGTTGCTTTTACCGAAAAGTCCTGGTATAAAGCCTCCCTTTTAAGGGGATAAAAAAAGATAATATTCCTGATGTCAAGCCTCCTTATTGGAGAGGTACTGATAACTGAAATGACCATCCCCAAAATTAATAGCTGATAGCTAATAGCTGACGGCTGTTTGCTTACAAATATATTGTTGTCAATCTATACTTTATCTGGTATAAATTAAGTATCGGTAGTTGTCAAAATAAATCAAAACAAAAATAATGAGACCGATTAATTTTTTGCTAATTTTTTTAGTTTGTTTAGCTTTGGTTATATTCAGTTTACAGAATACCCAATTAACTACAATCAAACTTATTCAAGGCATTGAATTTGAAGCCCCTTTATCTGTAGAACTTGTAATTGCCACAGGGTTAGGAGCTATTTTGGCATGGCTATTTAACTTGTGGTCAAGAATGCAACGTACCATCACAACTTTGGGAGAAATGCGAGAAATTCGTACCAGAAATAAACGCATTAAAGAATTAGAAAAAGATATGGAACGCTATCAAGAGGAACTGATTCAAAGAGCTAGTTTACCAGCGGCAGAAACTTTATCTGAAACAGGGAAATCTACTGAAGCAGAAACTTCTAAATAAAACCATAATTAGTTAAGGTAGCAGAAATATAGTTTCAGATTGATTGAAATATTTTTCTATATGGATATTTGTATTTGAATCATACTAACCTTCCCATTGTTCAAATTAGTTACTCTAATATAGTCCTGCGCTTACTAGAAAGTGTGAGTTCTTAGGTTAACAAGTTTCCAAGTTAATCTGAGAATTATTTATATAAAATATAGGAAAAAACGATAGACATGACAGTTGGAGTTCCTCAAGTTTCAGAAACAGTTTCAGAAGGAATTGCTTTACTCACAAACTTAGCAGAAAAGGGAGAAATTAATCCTTGGGATGTTCAAGTAATTGACGTAATAGACCGCTACTTAAGTAAACTAACTCCTGAATCAAATATTTCTGCAAGTGATGACTTTACAAATTTGTCTCAGTCAGGCCAAGCATTTTTATACGCATCTATTTTAGTATGGCTAAAAGCAGATCACTTAGCTAATTCAGAATCATCTGAAACAAATTCAGAGATATCTGAAGAAGTCCAAATTCCAGAAGCAGAAACTTTTGAAACACCAAAAATACCACTGAAATTAGAACAACAATTGCGTCGTCGTGCTGTTGCTCCTTCTCAGCGCAAACGTCGAGTCACCCTTCAAGAATTAATCGAGCAGTTACAACTGATCAAATCTACTATAGAAGATAGAAAAGTACGTCCCCGTATTCGCAAAACTAGCTCAAAAGCAAGAGAGCAAGCAGCTAGAGCAATTGCAGAATTAGCCCACCAGGAAAATTTAGTAGATACAGCTAGTGACTTAGAAAAGTTCCTTCTAGAAAAATCATCACAGAGCAGTGAAGGTTGCTTTGAATTCGATCGCCTTTTGGAATTGTGGTCTTCAGTATTACAGTCTAAAGCTGAAAATGAATGTACTAATGTCCAAGTAAACTATGACCGAGTAGGTGTATTTTGGGCATTACTACTCCTTTCTGCTCAGTCTAAAGTTGAATTATCCCAAGAAGAATTTTATCAAGATATTAGAATCCGTACTATTTCATCCACTTCCGAGGGGCGATCGGTTTTAGAGAAGAATATTTAATGCCTTCTTTCCTAAAACTCAAAATTTGGAACTTTAATTTATATCTGAATAAAACTCTTATTTATTAACTTTTCTCTGAAAAAAAAGCGTAGTATAATGATGTACACTTAAAATCTCTATCTTTAAAAGAAGTAAGAAGTAGGAAAGAAGTTGACAGCATATAGTTGTGGTTAGTCCATAACGATATTTAATCTAATTTAAAAAGTTGGAGATTGACCCCCTTGCTCTCCTAAGCTTCTACCTAAGGATCAGGTTACACGGTGTCAAAAATATTACTCAACCTTCTTCTTTTTTCCCTCTTTCTTACTTCCTCCTAGTTAAATTAAAACCATCAAGCTGAAAATTAGAAAACATCCAAGGAAAATTATTTCTCCGGTGTTTATTTATATATCAGCGAGAAAAATGTGTCCATTAGTTCAATGTTTAGCCAAAGATAAATAAAATATTGGTAGATAAAAATTTATCGATCTACCTTTAAATAGGGAAAGTGAAAAATTCTCATTTTGCTCTTCTCTCTGTTAATCTGAGATTTTAACGGAGTGAATTGTGTTAATTGAAAACACAGATATAAGTATTTTTGATATTTCAAAGGTGGAGGAAACTTAAATGAAGGCCATGATTCTGGCAGCCGGTAAAGGAACTCGTGTTCGTCCAATTACTTATCGCATTCCTAAACCAATGATTCCTATTCTGCAAAAACCAGTAATGGAATTTTTGGTAGAGTTGCTTCGTCAACATGGTGTTAACCAAATTATGGTCAATGTTAGCCATTTAGCAAAGGAAATAGAGGATTATTTTCGTGATGGTCAAAAGTTTGGGGTAGATATTGCTTATTCTTTTGAAGGACGAATTGAGGATGGAAACTTGATTGGGGAGGCACTGGGTTCTGCTGGTGGTATGAGGCGAATTCAAGACTTTTATCCTTACTTTGATGATACTTTTATAGTCCTTTGTGGTGATGCTTTGATAGATTTGGATTTGACCGCAGCACTCAAATGGCACAAAGAAAAAGGATCGATGGCTACCGTTATTATGAAATCTATTCCTCGCGAACAGGTTTCTAGTTATGGTGTTGTAGTGACAGATGAAACAGGGCGAATTCAATCTTTTCAGGAGAAGCCAAAAGTTGAAGAAGCTCTTAGTACCGATATTAATACTGGTATTTATATTTTTGAGCCAGAAGTGCTTGATTATATTCCGTCTGGTGTTGAATTTGATATTGGTAGTCAGTTATTTCCCAAGTTGGTGGAGATAGGAGCGCCGTTTTATGGTGTGGCAATGGATTTTGAATGGGTGGATATTGGAAAAGTTCCAGACTACTGGCGAGCAATTAATGATGTACTTATGGGGCAAGTCAAAAATGTTTCTATTCCTGGTAAGGAGGTATTTCCAGGAATTTATACAGGCTTAAATGTAGCGGTTAACTGGGATAAGGTGGATATCCAAGGGCCTGTATATATCGGTGGTATGACCAGAATTGAAGATGGAGCAAAAATTGTTGGGCCGAGCATGATTGGTCCGAATTGCTGGATTTGTAGTGGAGCTACTGTTAATAGCAGTGTAATTTTTGAGTATTCTCGCTTAGGCCCAGGAATTCGTTTGATTGATAAGTTAGTATTTGGTCGCTATTGTGTGGATAAGACTGGAGCATCTATTGATGTTCAAGCTGCTGCTCTTGATTGGCTAATTACTGATACTCGTCATCCTGATCCTCCTCAAGAACATATAGATATTAAGGATTTTTTGCAAGAAAATGGTGGTTAATTTCTAATGAAGAAGGAAGGGTTGATAATTTTTTTGACTGTGTGTTACCTCTTCTATAGATGAGAATTCTAGGAAACAAGAGTTGTTCACTTATTGAGTTTAAACTTTAGAAATTAGCAGAATATAGTTTATATCCACAATAGTATATGAGCAATATTTTCCTGGCTGTACAGCTGCTGTTTGCGGAGTATTGTATCAGTAAAGTCACTACTGGATTATTCAGAAAGAAGTGGCAATTTCTAATAGATTCAAACTGTGAAAACAATAAAAAACCTAATTCTCAGAAGTTTTTAGGGGAGATAATAACAAGCTAAACGGTTTAGCTAATGTTTGTTATTGTCAAGAAAAATAAGTAAGTTGCTTCATTCAACTTTCTAAAGTTTATAACATAAGTTAAGAAGTAAGAAGGAAGAAGGAAGAAGGCCTTTAGTTATCTAGGCGATTAGTTATCTAGGAGAGGACTGAAGTTGAAAAAATCTGGCGTTGTCTGAGTTTTAAGCTTTTGATATGTCTTAACCTTTCTTTCGACTGCTATATTTCAATTGCTGCCCTTTGCACGACTAATTGGGGTTTGCTGAAAAAGTCTTTTGGCAGGGGTAGGTGTTAGGAGGAACGACTCAGGAGTAAGGAGGAACGGGGAATTTAGAGGAGGTAGTCGGATATATTTATCCCTTTATTTTTTTTGCCATAGTTAGCCCAAAATCCTAACTTTTTGCTTGCTCAAGCTTAAAAAATTGCACTTTGTTTCGCTCTAAAAAGGCTAAAACCTTTATCTATAAATGCTTTGAGATTTAATCAGCAATCCCTAATTGGTACAGTAAAAGAGTAAAAGTATTGAGTAAATAATAAGATTTCATTTTGATCTTTGCTTATTGCTTTGAGCATTTTACCTAATCGTTCTACAAAGTTCTATATATTAGTTTCTGAGTAGTATAATTCCTAAAGTTAGTATGGGCAAAAGGTATTTTACTCCTACTATATTAACTCTTATTACTAAATGCTGAATTATATCAATGCTAGGGGATTTGATATTAGTTCGTAGAGTTTAAGTTGAAGGAAGAGGGAAAGAGGTTGATTAACTTTTTTTTGACTTTTGAATTCTGTGAAGTAATTGTCTGAAATTTACTCTTAATATCATGTCCGTTTAATAGCGCTCAGGAAAAACTTTTTTCTTCTCTTCCTTATTCTTCCCTCCTGACTCATTACTCCTTCATCTTTGATTTATAAGTATTTAACCGGACATAATATAACTTCTTCCTTCTTGCTTTTTAATTCCTTTTAGTAGTCTTTCCGATCCAAATCATTCCTTAGATTAGATAAGTGTAACTGCTGAGACTATTCTCATAATTTTGCAGCAGCATTCGCGACTCTTTAATGGTAATTTTCTCTTCTTGTAAAGCTTGCTCAGTTTGACGACGAATACTTTCTACTAAACCATCAGAATTATACTGAACATAATTTAATACTTCTGTCATTGTGTCACCTTTAACAACGTGTTCGATTTTGTAACCTGAAGGGGTTAATTTAATATGCAAAACATTAACATCACCAAATAGGTTATGTAGATTACCCATTATTTCTTGATAAGCACCTCCAAGAAACATTGCTAGATAGTAAGGTTTAAAGATAGAAGCAATTTCTTTTGAGGAATTTTCTAATGTTTGACTTGCGAAATGTTCAGAATATTTCTCACTAACTTGAGTTTGAAGAGGATGTAATTCTAATAATGATTTGACATCTCGTAAATCGATAAATTTCTCAATTTTTCCATCACTATCGCAGGTAAGGTCAGCTAATATAGCTCTTTCTGTAGGTTCTTCATCTAACCTGTGAATAGGCATAATTGGAAATAATTGATTAATCGCCCAACTATCAGGAGCAGATTGAAAAACAGAAAGATTAATGTAATAAATAGATGCCATGATTTTTTCTAGTTCTTCTAAATCATCTGGAATATATTCAGAACCTTTTAATATCTCTTGAATTTTCTGAAAACATCCCCAATACAGTTGTTCTACTTTGGCGCGATCGCTAATACTCAGATATCCAAAATTAAATAGACTTATAGATTCTTCTTTGAATTGAATTGCATCGTGATATGCTTCCTGGTAATTATTTTTGTTAATAGATTGATAAGTTTCGTAGAGGTTTTGTAGAATTAAATGCTCTTCTTTTCCAACAATTTTAGGTTCTTCTTTTGGAACTTGACTAACTCCTAAAACATCAAAAATAAGAACTGATTGATGAGATGCAACAGCTCTGCCACTTTCACTAACTAATATTGGTGGTAATATATTTTTCTCTTCACAAGCTTCTTTAACTTCTGCCACAATATCATTGGCATAGTTCTGCATATCATAGTTTTTGGAAGCATAAAACTTACTTTTTGAGCCATCATAATCAACTGCCAAACCACCGCCGACATCTAAGTATTTCATATTAGCTCCTAGTTGAGCTAATTCAACATAAATTTGACTTGCTTCTCTAATAGCATCTTTAATTACACTAATTGAAGAAATTTGAGAACCGATATGAAAATGTAAGAGCTGCAAAGAATCTAAAATATCTGCATTTTTTAACTGATTAACAACTTGAATTATTTCCGGAATACCAAGACCAAATTTAGCGCGGTCGCCTGTAGTTCCTGCCCAACGACCGATACCTTTAGTGCTGAGTTTTACTCTAACTCCTACTACTGGTTTAATATTTAATTTTCGACTAGCTTCTATTACTAACTGTACTTCTTCTACCTGTTCAATCACAATTATTGGTGTTTTTCCTAATCTTTGAGCTAGCATTGCAGTCTCAATGTATTCTCGGTCTTTATAACCATTACAAATTATTAGTGAATCAGGAGTATTCAAAGTCGCGATCGCAATTAATAATTCAGGTTTTGAACCTGCTTCTAAACCAAATTTATGAGGCTTACCAAATTTAACAATTTCTTCTACTAATTGACGATTTTGATTACATTTTACTGGAAATACACCACGATAAATATTTTTATATTTATAACGAGCGATCGCCTTAGAAAAACAAGCATTTAAGCGCTCAATTCTATCTTCAAGGATATCGGAAAATCTAATAATTAAAGGCAATCCTATATTTCTTTGTTTAATAGATTCAATCAGTTCAAATAGGTCTATTGAACCTCCTAGATCGCCTTTAGGAGAAACTGTAATATGACCAGCAGAATTAATTGAGAAATAGGGATTACCCCATCCTTGAATTCTATATAATTTCTCACTATCTTCAATAGTCCATACTTTTTTTTGTTGAGAGTTTATCCGCTCGATTTCTGTTTTAGAAGTATTAGTTAATGATGTGTTATTTGAAATATCAGAAGTATTTTGATTTATAGTTGACTGTAAATCCATGATGTGTTTTACTTTTAATATACTAAGATTGCAATAATTGTAACTTAATTATCTGAATTTACAGGTAATTAAGCATCAGCGCTAGATATAGTAGCCAAAAACTATAGCACTATACTACAGGTAGTGTTTACTCTCATGCTAACCCATTGGAGACCTATTTAAAAAGAGATGGGGATATAGAGAGTATTTTTCAACAACGATTGACAACCAAAATCGTAAGCTATGGTGGGACAGTAGTGCTAGCTGACCAGTGGTTTCAATCATCCAAAACTTGTCATTATTGTGGTCGTATTAATCAAGAATTAAAGTTAAAAGACCGCACCGGGGAATTGTCCTCACTGTGGAATGAGAATAGACCGCGACTTGAATGCTGCACTGTTGTTATCTCAGTATGGGGAAATTAATCAATTTAATAGGGTAGGCTGTACCCGAATTTACGCTTGTGAACTGGAAGAGGGTGGCCTCCCAGGTTGAAGCAAGAAGCAAACATCTTTGACTGGCATTACCAGGTTTTACCGAGTTTTGCCGGAATTGTGTAGGTATTGTACAGCAGAGCGTCAAATCAGGTTAATCTGTATTGTGTATTCAGAAAATTTTTGAGGAGTATCAGTTTGGAACGCACCTTCATAGCTATTAAACCCGATGGTGTCCAAAGAGGACTTGTTGGCCAAATTATCAGTCGCTTTGAAACAAAAGGTTTTACCCTAGTTGGTCTAAAAATTATGAGTGTAAGTAAGGAACTAGCTGAAAAACACTATGAAGTTCATAAAGAAAGACCATTTTTTCCAAGCTTAATACAATTTATTACATCTGGCCCTGTAGTAGCAATGGTTTGGGAAGGTGAAGGGGTTGTGGCATCTGCGAGAAAAATTATTGGGGCAACTAATCCTTTGAGTGCTGAACCTGGTACAATTCGTGGTGATTATGGAATTAGTGTTGGCCGTAATCTAATACATGGTTCTGATGCGATTGAGACTGCTCAAACTGAAATTAGTCTTTGGTTTAAAGAGGAAGAGTTAGTATCATGGCAGCCAACTTTAACTCCTTGGATTGTTGAATAATATAGAGAAATAGAGAAAATTTTTCTTGTCTTAAATGTCTATGAGTTAGCTCCCTGATTTAGAGAGCTAACTTTTTCAATGCCATATTGAAATCTCAATAAATTTCAGCTTTATTTGCTCAATTTAGCAGGAATATTTGTCTGAAGAAATCCCTATCCTGTATAAATATAGAAATACTTAAAATATCAATTCTTAACTATTCTGAATAAACTATATATTTGGTTGATAATTCTAACTAATATAGCGACCTTAAATAGCCTTTGAATAAACGTTAGTCTGAGAAAATATATCTAAGTAGTCAAGCAAAATTAATTGTATATTTGACTCTCAGGTTCAAGTAGTTCTGTATCGTCATGGCAAATTAGGGCTGAAACACCTACTATACTAATTATCAATACTAATGACCACTTACCGAATATTAATAGTAGTTTAACTAATTTTATATTCTTGAAAATAATTTCTTTTTTGTCAACTTATGTTGACTTATATTAAGAATCTTATGAGATGTTTCAGGCAAGAGCAAACCCCGCAGCTAAATACATCAAATGCGTAGTGTAGAAAGAAGAAAAAAAATTAGTGTTTGTTTACAAGTTGTAAATTTGCCAATTACGGGTAAAATATGGAACATTAACTGCAAACTACAAATACAAACATTAGGAGTTTTGAACTATGCCTCTATCTGACACTCAAGTATTAGTTGCTCTAGTAATTGCTCTCATCCCAGGAATCTTAGCATTCCGACTCTCAACTGAGCTTTACAAATAAAATCTCGGTCAATTATCAAAATCTAAATTTGTCCTAACAGTTGCTTCTCAAGATACAGTAAAATTTTTGCTTTTTAGCAAAACTAAGTATGATAGAGAAGTTGCTATGTTAAAAACTGTTGGGACAAATTTTTTATGGAGATGGAATAGGAATCTTCAAAAAATTTCTTTGCTGTGAAAACCAAAGGTAATTAAAATCAAATTCAAATACGAACCAATTATTTATCTGATTTTTCATACTACAGCCTTTTTATCTGGGATGTGGATACTAAGTGCTATGAAAAAAGTATTGAGGTAGTAGAGGATAGGGAATACTAAAGGAGGGAAAATAGCATTAAAGATTAGTACACACAAGGATATATGGTACTCAACACAGCACTTTTTTTATTATAAAAAAACTCAATCTATATTTACATATCAAATCAAAACACTATAATAGTCCTTTTAGATGAGTTGTGCAATCTTGTTAAATCATTTTTTCAACAATAATATTCTTAATTAGCTTTCACTTGTACTTGTTCACAATAATCGCAGTTTACTTCAATATTTAATTTTATTTTGACATCTTAAATGTAAACTCAATCGATAGATTAATATCTAAATAGAAAAATATTCTAATTGATGAAGCTATCTTGACTAAATTTTATGCAAGCTACTAAACCTGTAACATTTTCACCAGTTTCTCACAACACTCCTACTCAGGTAAAACCTCAAATATTTTCCAAAAGAATCAAGTCTTCTTATCTAGGAATAACAATTGAAACTACAGTCAAATTATTTACTAATATTGTAATTTCTGTTTTTGTAACATCAGCTTTCTTGAAATTGTGGCCTCATTACCAATCTATTCAAGAAAAGCTACAAGTAATTGAATCTGAAATTGAAGCCACAACTGAAAGACTTAATCAAGAGAAAGCAGATTTTACTCGTTATTTCGATCCTAGTCAGGCCAAAAGTATTATGCAAGAGCAAAGCAACCGAGTAGGCCGTCATCAAATACCGATAATTTGGCTAAAAGATAATGGTGTTAAACCAAATTCAGAATCTACTAGCTCTAATGGAAGAAGTAGTTAGTATTAGCTAGGGCAAAACTTAAGTTAACACCCCTAAAGTACGACTGATAATGGGAGCGATGGGGATTTATAACAGTTTTCACATAGACTACAGTGGCCAAAGCATTTTTCTAGGATCTAGGGACGTTGTATGCAACGTCCCTACCTACCCCCTACTACTCCTCCCTTCCCTTGGGCAAAAAGAATTTTGTAGTCCACTTAAATGAAAATTGCTGTAAACCCCACCAAACCCATTGAAATTGCCGTTGACGCGCGTGGGTATTAACCCATCAGGAATCAAGATAATTATCTGACAGTGATGGAAACAAAGTAGCTAATCCTAAAAATCTCAACAAGTTGCACAAAAAATTAAGGTTAGCTCAAAAGTCTCTATCTAGGAAAACCTTTGGGTCAAATCATGATCAAAAAGCCCGGTTTAAAGTAGCTAGGATACACGCAAAAATTAAAGATTCAAGAGGAGACTATACTCATAAGCGTGCCTACTCAGCTAATCAGATAAATATAAAATTATAGCCACTCGAGCTCTTTCAACATTACTCTGATAGTATTTAGAGTTTTGGATTAGGGATACTCTACTTATAATTTGTACAGAACTATCAGCTTTTTGAAATAATGATGAATATTATTTAGAAACACAAATCCTGAATATTTACCTCTACCAAAAATATGGATAAAAAGTCAATTAGGCTGCATTTGCTAATGCAATTTCAGATGTAAGAATTTCTACTGCAGCTTGATATTGTTTGTCAGCTTCTGTGGTAATTTGGTAAGGCCAAATCGGGTCTTCTTCCACCACAACATCAGGCATAATTCCCTGTTTATTGATATCTGTATGGTTTGGTGTTTCATACTTGGCCACCGTCACAGCCAACCCCGAACCATCAGACAAATCAAACAAAGACTGAATTAACCCTTTGCCAAAAGTTTTTTCACCTACTAACAAAGCACGGCCATTATCCTGAAGAGCACCTGCAAGAATTTCACTGGCACTGGCAGTACCCTGATTAGTTAATACAACTAATGGGGAATCAGTTATGGCTAGTCCTTCAGCAGAAAAACTACCAAGAAATCTTTGTCTATTAACCGTGTAAACAATAGTACCATCATCCAACCATAGACGAGCAATTTCTATGCCAGCTTGTAATAGTCCACCTGGATTATTTCGTAAATCAAGCACATAACCAATAACCCCCTGCTGCTCAAAACTTTCTACTGCCTGGCTGACTTCTGTCGCAGCATTAGCATTAAATTGACTCAGACGAATATAACCAATTTTTCCTGTTTCCGGGCCATACTTTAATTCAGCATAGACTGGGTTAATTTCAATAGTATCCCTAATTAGTTTAATTTCTTGAGGTTGGTCGTTGCTTTCTGTCAAAATTGTCAATACTACTGAAGAACCAACAGGACCTCGCATTCTATTTGCAGCTTCATCCAAAGTAAATTCTGAAGTTGATTGGCCATCAATTTTGAGGACGCGATCGCGAGGTTGAATACCAGCAGCTTCAGCAGGAGAGCTCTCCAGGGGAGAGATGACTATTAGTTCTCCTGTTTGAGGGTCCAAAGCAATTTGTAAACCCACTCCGGTTAATTCTCCAGAAGTATTAACCTGCAAATTATTGTATTGTTCTGGTTTGAGAAGTCTGGTGAAGGGGTCTTCCAGACTTGCCAACATTTCTTGAATGGCATTATAAGTATCGTCTCTGTTCTCAAGGGGTTTCTTAATCAATTTTTGACGTACAAACCACCAATTCTGATGATTGAAAGAATCATCAACATAAGCCAAGTTAACTATCCGCCAAGCTTCGCCCAATAAACTCTGTTCCTCTGTCAGTGCTGATGCAGATGATGTCCAAAATCCACCACTCAGAATCACTGGTAATATTAATAGAAATATAATTCGAATAAATCTTTTTTTCATAAATACAAAAGTTATTGCCTCATAGCATTATTGGGTAAAATTTACAGTATAAATCAAAAATACTTAATATCTCAAACTTGATCAAAGCTGACACGTTAAGATATCAGGAGCTTGGTAGCCCTCTTCTTTTAAGACAGGGTCGAAAAGCGACTCGTGCGGATTTATTTTCAGTAAAAAATGATACAATTTAACCAAGCAAGTTAAGAACAACTATCTACGCTTTGAGGCATTCCTAGTAAGGTAAAATTCCTGCAACGAAGAACCGAATGTACAGAGTATGAAACCACTATACGAGCAAGTAACAGCAGGGTGTTGACCGTATCTACTGACATCGTCATGGACTCGGAAAGCGTAAAAAAATTAACAAGTAAGCGCAATTGCTGTATTGGTAAATCAATAATCGTTTTGAGCGTCTAGGGGGATATTTGACTATTCCTTTTAAATCATTCTTAAAGAATCTGCCTCTCTTCGGAGCGCAGAGTGTCAACTTGATGAAATTTATCCATAAGTTATGTTAAATTTTTTAAAGGGAGGGTAGAAAAGAATTAATATTTGTTTCTTAAAGTTAAGGTAGACTTGTCTGTGAATTGCTTTACCAGTTGGTATGATATTTTGTATTGCTGGTTAAAGGTTTGAGGTAAGTATATCTTCCTAACTACCCAGAACCATCGATTAAAAAACAGCAATATTCATCTAGGATTTTTGGCTTCATGTTCACAAAACAGGTAACTGATTCAGCAGCTTATAAGTGGTTCGATGAGCGCTTAGAAGTTCAAGCGCTCGCTGACGATATCTCCAGCAAATATGTCCCACCCCATGTAAATATTTTTTACTGCTTGGGTGGTATTACTTTGGTTTGCTTCCTCATCCAGTTTGCTACTGGGTTTGCTATGACTTTCTACTACAAGCCAACAGTAACAGAAGCACTGGCATCAGTTCAATATATTATGACTGAGGTTAACTTTGGTTGGCTAATTCGTTCTATCCATCGTTGGTCGGCCAGTATGATGGTGCTGATGATGATTCTTCATGTTTTCCGAGTTTATCTCACAGGTGGTTTCAAGAAACCCCGGGAACTTACTTGGGTAACAGGTGTAGTTATGGCTGTAATTACGGTTAGTTTTGGTGTTACAGGTTATTCTCTACCTTGGGACCAAATTGGTTACTGGGCTGTGAAAATTGTTTCTGGGGTACCTGATGCAATTCCATTTGTTGGTCCATTTATTGTAGAATTAATGCGTGGTAGTACAAGTGTTGGTCAAGCAACTTTAACTCGCTTCTACAGTCTTCATACTTTTGTACTACCTTGGTTAATTGCAGTATTTATGTTACTGCATTTCTTGATGATTCGTAAGCAAGGTATCTCTGGACCTTTGTAAGTTAACCTATACGAATCGTGATGATGTAGCTATAGCATAAATCATCAGAAATATTAGGATTAATAGTGGCGGGACAGACCGCCCAATAAAAGTACAACGCCTGCGCTGAGGTTTACTTAGGGTAAAGACGGAGAAATAAAGCTTCTAGAGATGGTCTGACAGAAATGCAACTTAACTTGTTTGATACGAGTTTATGTGCATCTAGTTATAGAGTCTGTGAAGCAAGAATATCCCACTATAATCTTTTATTTAGTGGTGATAGTGTCAAAAATAATCAAATACTAGCTCTCGGTGATTACGGAGAAAAAAAGATTATGTCCACTTTAAAAAAGCCGGATCTGAGCGATCCTCAATTAAGAGCTAAGTTAGCTAAAGGTATGGGTCACAATTATTACGGTGAACCTGCTTGGCCTAACGACTTACTCTATATATTTCCAGTCGTAATTGTTGGTACATTTGCTTTGTGTGTAGGTCTAGCGGTACTAGATCCTGCTATGGTTGGCGAACCAGCAGACCCATTTGCTACACCTCTAGAAATTCTGCCTGAATGGTATTTCTGGCCAGTGTTTCAAATTCTGCGTACTGTACCTAATAAGTTGTTGGGTATTGTAGCAATGGCTTCTATTCCTCTGGGATTAATGTTGGTTCCTTTCATTGAAAGTGTAAATAAGTTTCAAAACCCTTTCCGTCGTCCAGTAGCGACTGCTGTTTTCTTGTTTGGTACAGCAGTAACTCTGTGGTTGGGTATTGGTGCTACTTTACCAATTGAGAAATCCTTGACTTTTGGTCTATTCTAAGAATGAGACTTCTAAAATAAGATTTTACACCCTTTGTTGATTTTCTTGATGAGTACATTTGTAGTTGTGTACTTGTATAAATTTTCAAGGGGTTTTACCTCTCCCCGCGCTTAAAAGCGCGGGGATTCTAAACTGTTGCTACGATTAGGGGATAAAGCCAAATCTGGTAGCTTTTTTAGTTTTGGTTTCCCAGATAGGAAATCTGGAGCGCGAGGGTTAAAACTCGCCTACAGACCTTGACTAGGCTTAGATCTAATTGTGTCTCTACTTTACGTTCACGAAGCGTGCCGAAAGCAAGTATATTCGCTGCACCATTTAAGTCAGCTTTGACCCACAAACCTTTACCAGTGTGGTATATCCCACGTTTAACTCGTTTCCCTGATGGTTTCCAACGGCAGTCGCTACAACGGGGGGAACCCCCGCAATGCGCTGACTCCCCTTCAGGTTTTTCACCGAAAGTAGGTAGAAAATCGCCATCTAGAAAACTAGCCTTGCTGGTATATGACTCTTCAGTTTCAACAAACTTAATCCCGTACTCAAGGCACAGTTGTTTAACTCATTCTTTAAGTTTAGTTGTGGGAATTTGTACGAATGACTGTGTTGTTTTACCTAGCTTAGACTCTACTATTAACTGAAAAGCATTTTATATTTATTTGGCTAAATTTAGGTTTCATAGCTTGATTCACCAACGCACCATTTTTGCAGCTTTATTAACTGCATCTCTCATCTGGCGATTACGTTTTTCTGTGATGTGGGCTAATTGCTCATCCGAATAACCCTGGGGTTTACCCTCTTTGAGAGTGGAAACCGATTTATTATACCACTGGTTAAGGCTTTTAACCTTACGCCCATCAATAATCAAGCTAGTACCAACGTTAGAAACGCAACTTAGGAGCCTGTAAAAATAACTTGAACAAATTACTCCCAAAGCTAAATAATCAAAGTATCACGTTTATTGTTGGGTAATATGTCTGATCACTCTGTAGTCAAAACTATTCAAGACAAGTATGAATTGTTGTGGCCTTACTTAAACGAAAAAAACACGACGTATATGGGCAGCCATTGAAGCTCAAAGCCTGGGTTGGGGAGGTATCACCTTGGTAGCCAAAGCAACTGGACTTTCCCGGACAACAATTCATGCTGGTATGGATAATCTCTGTAAATCAGATGGAACAACAAGATCGGACTACAGCGATCGAATTCGTGAATTTGGTGGTGGCCATAAACTACTAGAAGAAAAAGACCCAACTCTGTGAACAGATTTGGAATTACTGATTGAACCCGCAACTTTAGGAGACCCAGAATCTCCTCTGAAATGGACCTCAAAAAGTGTAGCTAAATTAGCAGCAGGATTGAATCAAGGGGGACACAGAATCAGCCCTAAAAGTGTTGATCATTTACTGGAGTCTCTTGGTTACAGCCTACAATCAAATCGTAAGACTCGCGATCGCTCATCTCACCCAGATCGAGATGCTCAGTTTTTACATATTGCTCAATAAATATTTCCAATCTGAAAATCAACCAGTCATTTCTGTTGATACCAAGAAAAAAGAATTAATTGGGGATTTTCAGAACTCTGGTCATGAATGGTGTGTTAATGGACAACCAGTAGAAGTACGAATGCACGACTTTGCTGACCCAAAATTAAGTAAAGCAATTCCCTATGGAATTTATGACTTAAGTTTTAATACTGGATGGGTCAATGTTGGTATCGACCATGACACAGCCTGCTTTGCAGTGGAGTCGATTCGCCATTGGTGGTACTCAATGGGTGAAGAACTTGATCCAGATAGTCAAAAGATCATGATGGCAGCCGACAGTTGTGGTAGTAATAGTTATCGCTCCCGACTGTGGAAGTTAAAACTACAAGAATTTGCCGACGAGATTAATCGGACTATTCATGTGCCTCATTTTCCTCCCGGTACAAGTAAATGGAACAAAATTGAGCATCGCTTGTGTTGCCAGATCACCCAAAACTGGCGTGGCAGACCTTTAACTAGCTTGCAAGTCGTGATTAATCTTATTAACAATACTACTACCACACAAGTATTGAATGTAGTTGCTCACCTAGACGAAAATTTTTACGAAACAGGAATTAAAGTAAGTCGCGAAGAATTTAATGCCATTAGAATTGAGCCAGACTTTTTTGGTGGTGAATGGAATTATGTGATTAAGCCGAGAACAATAACTTAAATTGTTCAAGTTATTTTTACACGGCTACTTAACCAATTATTAATTCCGGGGTCTACACCCAAGACGTTCTTCGGGTTTAACTTGTGTTGAATTACAATCTCTTTTTGATCAACAAACTCAGCATAAAAACACTGATTGTGTGGTAGTATTCACAAATGTTTGATATCTGAAAACTGTAGACTTAGATGGCATGGGTATCAAAAAACTGTCTAATTTAAATCATCATTTTACAGTTCCAGAGGCATTATCATGTTATCCTCAACAATTCTTAAAGCTTGCTTGGGATAAGTCACCATTGCTAAACCATCTTTTTTACGATAGCTAGGAACCCTTGGTTTAAAATGCAGATTGCCTTTTTTGTATTTTTTGTCTAACTCCTTAAATTACTTAAAAGATTCAGCGACAGACCTAAGTATTTGCTGTGCTGCCTGTGAATGCAAAACTTGATAATGTTTATTTGATTTGTACTCTTTTTCTAGGTCATACTTACCAATTATTTTCTTAGCTTTAAAAAACAATTGACGGCCATAATAAATACCACAATTGGTTAGCTTGTGGGATTGAGAACAAATAAATTCAAGAATTGATTTTAAGTCATCATCGGGCTTGATTAGATTTTGCTGACAGCCATACAAATAAATCACCTGCTTAATTTTATATATATTATGAATTATCTCATTTTTATGTTTTTGTAATGTTAAAATTATGTGGATACTGCGGGATTTGTCTCCCAGTGTCCGTTTTCATCCCCTCTCTAAAGGGTAGGGACTTTCAAAGTTCCGCTAGTTCTTTTGTAAAAGTTTTTTTTGGTTGCACATTATGGAATAAAATTGCCAAAAGTCCGTTGATACTTTGACGAAAAAACCTAATATTAATTGTTATAGCAATTCTCGAATATACAATGCTTTTCATCAAAAATATTAAATAATTCATAAATAGATCCCACTATTTTCAATATGCTTATTTGTTTAAGTCAAATATGTTTGAAAAGTTTGATTTTTCATTTTTAACTCTCAAAATATTTAGGGTTTTTAGCAAAAATATTATTACTGGCATAGGTCGATCGTTGTGGAACGCCTTTTTTTGAGTTGTAATTGTAATATGATCGCCAAAAGTTAGATAAATTATAATTTATAGTTTATATTAATTATCATTAATTATCCCTGGTCAAAAGTTACATATAATTGGCTTTTACGAGGTTGTGCTATAAATAGTATCTAGAGGTGCTTGGAAATAAAAAATATAAATAATAATGTGGAGATTAAGTTGGCTAACAAGATTAATCAAAAAAAAGGAAATACATTTGTTTTTCTGGAAATTTTATCTCGTGAAGGTGGCATTCAATCTTATGTTAGAGATATTTTCCAGGCTTACCAAGACCTAACAAATTCTACAAATGCTTCTGATTCGGTTCTAGATACTGATATATTATTACTGAGAGATGGATTAGAATGTGAAAATCCCTATCAGTCGAAGAATATAAATTTCTATTATTTAAAAACTCAGCCTCTTTGGTTAGGGCGTTTTAGGTTAGCAGCAAAATTATTATGGTGTTTGCTGAAAAAACAACCTCAACAAGTTTTTTGTGGTCATATTAATTTAGCTCCCTTAGTTCAAATTTTGTGTGTACCTCTCGGCATTCCCTACACAGTTTTGACTTATGGTAAGGAAGTGTGGGAACCACTACCAAACAAATATCAACAGGCATTAAAACAAGCAGCTCGTATTTTAACTATTAGTCGTTATAGTCGCGATCGCTGTTGTGAAAATAATCATCTAGACCAAGAAAAGTTTCAATTGTTACCTTGTATGGTGGATGAGAATACTTTTATTCCTCAGCCTAAACCGAAAGATTTGATTGAGCGTTACAACCTGGAAGGGGCAAAGGTGTTAATGACTGTCGCTAGACTTTGGTCAGGAGACCCCTATAAAGGTGTTGATGTTACTATCCGTGCCCTTTCTAAGATACTACAAATATTCCCAGAAGTAAAGTATTTAGTCATTGGAAGAGGAGACGACCAACCTCGGTTAGCCAAGTTAGCTCAAGATTTAGGGGTGGAGAAACAAGTTATATTTGCTGGGTTTGTGCCTACAGAAGATTTGGTCAGACATTATCAAGTAGCTGATGCTTATGTGATGCCTTCTCAGGAAGGATTCGGTATAGTTTATTTAGAAGCAATGGCCTGTGGAATACCAGTATTATCAGGTGATGCAGATGGATCGGCAGACCCTTTACAGGATGGAAAATTAGGATGGCGCGTACCCTATAGAGATCCAGAAGCAGTAGCTAATGCTTGCATTGAGATGTTGAAGGGAGAGGACCGAAGGTCTGATGGTAATTGGTTGCGAGAAGAAAGCGTAAAAGTGTTTGGTAGGGTTGCTTTTACTAAAAGGGTCAAACAACTTTTAGATTTGTGATTAGGATATAAAAAGGATGGATATTTAAGGAGATCATGAAGTGAATCAAGGCAATTCAAAGGTATTTAAATTAACACTGGCCAGTATTGGTAATTGGATAATTGTTTTAGCTGTTGTTTGGCTTTTAGGGTCTGTAGGGTTAGGATGGTTAGTTAATTCTGTTTTGATATTAATTGGTTTTATATTGATTGCACCTATAATTGCATTTATTGGGTTACGTTGGTGGTTGAATCGTAATTTAATTATAGATAAATGTCCTGTTTGTAGTTATGAATTTACTGCTTTAAATCAGACTCAATTTCAATGTCCTAGTTGTGGAGAACCACTTAAGGTTGAAGGGGGTAATTTTAGTAGGTTAACTCCTCCTGGTACTATTGATGTATCTGCGGTGGAGATTAATGCAAAACAAATTGAAGAGTATCGGTCAAAAAATTGATTTATTTGAGATTAATTTGATAGTGGAGCCAAGTTAAACAATTAATAATTAATTATTAACAATTACCTATCCTTTAAGAGAAGAGGATTGAAGCTTAAGTAAAATTTTTTCTTTTTTCTCCTTTAAAGAAGAGGCTTTAAACTTTAATTATTCGGTAGAAAATTTTCTCTGAAAGAAAAACATAAGATCTTGGTTAACTAAAATATACTTACTTTCTTTGAGTTAGTTTTGAAAATTAACATTGAGATTTTTTTTAGCTAAATTTATTTTATTTCTAGAGATAGATTCTAGTTAGTCTTGTCAAAGTAGTGATATTAGTTGGCACATATCCTTAGTTATTAAGAACTAATCTACAAAGACCGCTACTTAATTTAATACAAAATGAGCGAGACAAAATGAAAGAGGCAATACTGACTTAAGATGGTAAGTTAATAGCTTTTTATTCTGGTTTAACTAATGCTAATTTGCTATGACATCAATAAAAATTTAATTTAGATAATGAATATAAGCTTTGATGTATTGTAGGAAAAATTCATTGGAAACGGAGCAGAAAACTGAACCTTATATCATGTCCGGTTGAATATTTATAAATAAATAAATGATTAGGGAGTAGAGAGTAGAGAGTAGAGAGTAGAGAGTAGGGAGCAAAAAGAGATTTGCGATCGCTAGTGAAAGGATAGTTTTTTTGATAACTAATTATCTGGGCATGATATTATTAATTTCCTGATTTACTAATAAATAAATCTGTAATTAAAGGGAGATGATCTGAACCTAAATTTAAACCTGAATTAGCTCTGGTATTAACGTTTACAACTTTAATTTCTGAACTGATTAAACAATGATCTATGGGAATTTGAAAAAATCTAGATAAAATATACAAGAGTACAGAGTTATTAAATCTTGCAGGCCAAGTGGGAATAATACCAAAACCTAAACGACTATTTCTTAATCCAGTTTCTTGTTCTAATTTGTGATAATCAGGAGACCACATAGTTATATTCAAATCTCCTGCAAGAATAACTGGATGATTTAATTGTTGAATATATTTACTAAGTTTTTTTAATATTTGATTGCGTTGTTTAAAGGTGCTTCTATATATCGGAACAGTAGGATGGGTTGCTATTAAATAAATGGTTTGCTGATTAATGTTGAAGTTGGTAATAATAGTAGGTTTGTTGGGAGCAAAAAATTCTATTGAGTAATTATTGAGAGGAAATTTGCTGTAAACTGCAACAAGTCCATAGGGAGGAGTTCCATAGGTAGACTGAGAAACAGAATTAATTGAATTAGGTAAAATATCAGATAATCTTTGTAGATTTTTAAACCACTTATTAGTAGGTTCTAAAAAAATTGCTATATCTGGATTTTCTTGTCTTACCATTTTGGTGACTTGTGAATATTGAGAATTTCTGCCTCCGTAAAGGTTATAAACTAAAATTCGCAGGTTAGGAGTTTCTTGGCTAATACCATTTTTATGAATATACCAAGGTAAAATTGGGGTGAGGTTAATAATTGTGCAAAATATGCCTACTAATAATAATCTCTTTTTGCCTGTTATACCTAAGCAGCACAACAAAATTAAGCTGATTACAAAATATTGAACTTTAAAATGAGAGATTAGCTCGAAAATGATACCTTTTTGCCAATAACCTCCTAGAGAAAACAGAGTAGTAATAATAATTCCTGTGGTTAATAAGTAACTGAAGATTTGTTTCAGTCGATAAAAGCTGGAGGTTTCCATAAAGGTCAAGGCTTTCCAGATAGAGGTAGTCAATCGACTATTAATAATTGATAATTATTCTACTAACTTTAATCCAATCCACCTTTATGCTAGTTGAATAAAAAGTCATGTCTATAGACGAGTTACATCCAATAACATTACAATACCACAATTTTTAAATTCTTACAGCTTGAGATACTTTTTTCCTTTTGGAGCTTTGCAAAATGTTTTTTTGAGAGCTAATTAATTTAATTGATAATTATTTTTTCTATAGTATCTTGGTTGACTAAAAAATCAATTATAAATACAAATTACATATAAAACAATATTACGATACCACAAATTTTAAGTTATTATAGCTCGAGATGTATTTTTTGCTTTTGGAGCTTTGCAAAATGATTTTTTTAGGACTAATTAAACATTAAACAGATTTGATATTAATCATAAGTAGCGAGGGAAAATTAAACACAAAATAGCTGTATTTTTCCCATCTGACGGCTACCCTACTTAACATCTCAAGAGTCAAAATTAACTTGATTGATGAACAGGCACTTATTTAACTAAAATGTCTGACAAAAACATTAAAAGAATCCGCAAAGTTTGAAGATTCTAATTTTAATTCTTAAAATATAGACTGTTAGTTTTCCTATATCAGGATTTGAAAAAAATGGCACGTTTAGCATTACTCAGCACATCAGATAAAACAGGTCTAATTGACTTAGCAAAAACTCTAGTTACAGAATTTGACTATGAAATAATTAGTAGTGGCGGTACTGCTAAAACTCTGAAAGAAGCAGGAATTTCTGTGACAAAAGTATCTGACTATACGGGATTTCCAGAAATTCTTGGAGGTAGAGTTAAAACCTTACATCCTCGGATTCATGGAGGTATATTAGCAAGAAGAGATTTAGAGCAAGATATTGAAGACTTAAATGCTAATAATATTCGACCTATCGATCTAGTTGTAGTTAATTTATACCCGTTTGAACAAACAATTTCTCAGCCGGGAGTTACCTTAGTAGAAGCAATTGAAAAAATTGATATTGGCGGACCAGCAATGTTAAGAGCATCAGCTAAAAATTTTGCTCATCTAACAGTTTTATGTAAGCCTAATCAATATAATTCATACTTGGAAGAACTACGGAAAAATCAGGGTGAAATATCATTAGAATTTCGTCAAAAATGTGCCTTAGCTGGATTTAAACATACAGCAACTTACGACCAGGCGATCGCTACTTATTTACAAGAGCAACAAACAACTTCTGAACAGGAAAAAGAAACATTTTTCCTCTCTGGTAAAAATATTAAATCTCTGCGTTATGGAGAAAATCCTCATCAATCTGCTACTTGGTATCAAAGCGGAATTATTCCTAGTGGGTGGGCGGCAAGTAAAATTCTTCAAGGTAAAGAATTAAGTTATAACAATTTAGTAGATTTAGAGGCAGCGAGACGTATTATTACGGAATTTTCTGATGCTCCGACTGTGGCAATTCTTAAACATACAAATCCTTGTGGAATTGCAATTAGTGAAACTCTTTTGGAGGCTTATGAAAAAGCTTTTGCTGGAGATTCGGTTTCTGCTTTTGGGGGTATTGTTGCTTTGAATAAGTCTATTGATGCTCCTACTGCGACTGCTATGACTAAGACTTTTTTGGAATGTGTAGTTGCTCCGGGATGCGAACCAGAAGCGGAGGAAATTTTTCAGAAAAAATCTAAATTAAGAGTGTTAATTTCACCTGATTTAAAACAGAGTCCGTCGGAAACTATAAAGGTAATTGCTGGTGGTTTTTTAGTACAAGATAGTGATGATGCAGTAGAAAATTCTAGTGATTGGAAAGTTGTTACTGAAAAACAACCGACTCCGGAAGAAATGGAGGAATTAATGTTTGCTTGGAAGGTGGTAAAGCACGTTAAGTCTAATGCTATTGTGGTGACTAAAAATTTGGCAACTGCTGGTATTGGTGCTGGTCAAATGAATCGAGTTGGGGCAGTAAAAATTGCTTTGGAACAAGCAGGAGAAAAGGCTGTTGGAGGAGTATTAGCTAGTGATGCTTTTTTCCCTTTTGATGATTCGGTAAAAACGGCAGCAGCAGCGGGAATAACTGCTATTATTCAGCCAGGAGGTAGTATGCGAGATAAAGATTCTATTGCTGCTGCAAATGAGTTAGGTTTGGTAATGATACTAACTGGAATGCGTCATTTTTTACATTAATAAAATAGGGAATAGGGAATAGGGAATAGGCGGAAATAATTGATAATTTCTGTACAATAAGTACCTGGACAGAAATATTTATCAAAAGAATTGGGTCGCGCAACCCCGCCTTTTAAGGCGAAATATTTTTGGAGCGAAGCTCAAATCCTCCTTACAAAAATAACTTCTGACTTCGTTAAATACTGGGTTATTCGTAAGTAGATAAAGGTTTGAGTTTTAATTTTCTGTAGTTGATTTTGTCTGCCTACTTATCAGAACTTTTGAGATGAGAAAAAGGTAAAATTTTTAGCCTATAAAATCTTAATGCATGACTTTTTACTTCTGTTGTAGGAGAAATAACCGGATTTGGTATAAGTAACCCAGTAAAAATCTGTATGTATAAGTATAAAAGTCGCCATTTCAGTTATCAGTTGTCAGTGAGAATTCATATAATTTTTCTGACTCTTGGTTCTGGAAGTGGCAAGGCAAAATATAGTCTACTTAGGATGAGAAAAAAGTCGGATGTGGTTTGAAGTATTACACAGTATTAACCAACTTAATATCAAATATTACGATTATAGCGCTACACATTAAGGCTAGGACATAAATAAAGCTAAAACCCTTTTGTATTTTCCTGTTGCCTATTTCCTGTTGCCTTGCATGTAGCGCTATAACTTTTTTTGTAGTTAGGGAAGACCTAGATTTGGCATATAGGAAAATTAAATAAAGAGTAAAAGTTTTTCATACTCCCTACTGCCCTACTTTCATACTCCCTACTCTTTAAAACAATTGATTATTTGGCAAAAATTATGACATTTACTCCACCACAAAATTTACCTCAAGAAGTAAAAATTAACCTATTATTAACAGGAGGACATCAATATACTATTTATCTCAAATCTGATGCACCATTACTCCAACTTTTAGCCAAAACACTATTATCTAAACATCAAAAAACAGAAAATTCTACTCTATTTCAAATTCCTATAGGAGAAGGTCATTCTGCTTTATGTTTTCCTAGCGAACATTTAGTCGGAATGGTGACGGAACCACCAATATATTTGCAGCATTTACAGTCACAAGATACTCAATCTAATATCAAAATTTCTACTCCTCCTCCACCACCGAAAATAGACAATTTAGAATCTCGTTATTTACTTATAGAAAATTTTCTCACCCAATCAGAAAATCAACAATTATTTAATTATGTTTTGCAGAGACAATCTGATTTTGTACCAACTACAACATCAACTAAGGCAGAAAATTATCGTCGCTCTTTAGTATTGCACTCGTTCCCAAAATTCAGAGAATTAATAGTCAACAGAATTCAAGAAGTTTTACCTGATGCGTTAAAAAAGTTAAATATCCCAGAATTTTCAATTGCCGAAATTGAAAGTCAGTTAACAGCTCATAACGATAATAATTTCTATAAAATTCACAATGATAATGGTTCTCCTGATACTGCTACTAGAGTTTTTACTTATGTCTATTATTTTTATCAAGAACCTAAAGCATTTACAGGTGGTAATTTAATAATTTACGATAGTCAAATTCAAGGAAAATATTATGTGAAAGCTGACACATTTAAAACTATAGAACCTAAAAATAATAGTATTATATTTTTTCTAAGTCGTTATATGCACGAAGTTTTATCAGTAAGTTGCCCCTCTAAAGCTTTTTCAGATAGTCGATTTACTATTAATGGTTGGATACGGAGAAATAATGAATAATGAATAATGAATAATGAATAATGAATAATTACAGAATATTTCGGGCAAACAAAAAGTAAGCATTTCCTGCGGAATGCTGCACAAAAATCACTTTTCATTCTCCTTGAATACTAATTCGTTCTTCCAAGATAATGACTTAATAGCTGATAGCTGACTGCTGAATGCTTGCATATTGTGTTGTCTGAGTTCTCAGCTTTTGATATATCTGCGCCTTTCGCTTCGACTACTATATAATTCACCAATAAATAATCTATTAGCTGCCTGAAAATTTCTTTGATATTGAGTCTTTAAATAGTAAAAGATTCTAAATTTCAATTAATTATGGTACTTTATTTGTAGCTTTTGATTATCAAACTTGATTCTCATAACATATCTATAAAATTGGTATAACTAATGATGCTCAGTGACAAAAATAATCAAAATCTGATTAAATCAAAATGTGTGAAAATTGATAAATTTTTAACAGAAGTAGAAAATCAAAAAATTCTAGCATCTGTAATTAAACTAGAAGCATATTTTGAAAAAAGTACTACTAGCATAAATGACTCTGACTTTCGCAAATCAAGAGTCTTACATTTAGCGCCTATTTCCAAAGCTAGAATTAGTAATCGAATTAAATTAGTTTTACCTCAAGTTTTATCGAAACTGAGTCATCAAATATTTCCCATAGCTAAAATAGAAGGGCAAGTAACAGCTCATAATCATGGTCATTATTATCAAGCTCATAATGATAATGGAATGCCTGAAGTTGCTAAAAGAGAAATTACCTACATTTACTATTTTTACCAACAACCTAAAAAATTTTCTGGTGGAGAATTAGTGCTATATGATGGAAAAATAGATAATAATTATTATACTCAGGCAAATTCATTCAAAAAAATTGCACCTATAAATAATACTATTATTTTCTTTCCTAGTCGTTACTGGCATGAAGTTTTACCAGTAAATTGTCCTTCTAAAACTTTTGCAGATAGTCGCTTTACTATTAATGGTTGGATCTGGAGAAATTAAACTGTTAAAGATAGGCTATGAACAATTAATAATGAACAATTAATAATTAATAATTAACTCTACTTCAAACAAGAGAATTGACTAAAAATATTTTTTTTCTTTTCTCTTTCTCCTTGTAGGGTCAAAGTCCGTGGCGCTGTTAAAGAGAGACTTGATATAGTATCCGGATAATTAGTTATCCAATGATTAGCGGAAGACGGAGTCAGGAGTCAGGAAAAAGGAAGGATATGAAAATTAATAATTAACAATTAATAATTAATAATGACCTCTACTTCAAACAAGAGAATTGACTAAAAATATTTTTTTACCTCATTAAATAAAAAAATTTGGTAAGCATTCACCTATTAGCTGTCAGCTCTCAGCTCTTATAAGGAGATAATATATAGACTTTAAAGCCAGTTTTTAGGCGTAAAATTTAATTCTCACTCAATTAGTAAAGCTTTTATCTAGAACTAAAAAAAGTAATAAATGATGGCTGATAGATGACGGCTGAATGCTTACAAAATTTGATGATTTCCGAAAAAAAACCTACTATTGCGAGATAATATTTAGATAAATTATGAAATACTTTTTGTCTGTCATTTTGTCCGTCATTTTTGTGACAATAAAATCTCTCTTATAGCAATTCCTATGCTGGTGAGGTACAAAATTCCTTTTTTTTAGGGAGTAGGGAATAGGTAGTAGGGAGTAGGAAGTAGAAAATAAGAAAAACAACTATGCCTCAGTAACTTGAGAAACGTTATATTACCTAAAAATTGTGGTATAAAGCCTCCTATTTTAAGGGGATAAAAAAATAGAATATTCCTAATGTCAAGCTTCCTTATTGCAGTAGGTACTGATAACTGATAACTGATAACTGAAATAACCTTCCTTTATTCTCCGTTTATATCTCAAATGTCAGTTTTGTATATGCTAAAATGCTATTTCTGAAACCAGAGAAATTATAGAATTATGGTAAGTAGATTTTCAGCAACTAAAATGTTTAATCTGTCTAGTAAACCAACTATTTCAATGCAGATGATGTGGGTAGGCTTAATCATTACAGTTTTATTTATATTGATGGCTATTTTATCTCCACCTTTAGAAAATTTAGACTTGCTCCAAGACCCACAAGAATTTCTTAGTAACCCCATTCATCAATCACCATCTTTTGAGCATTGGTTTGGTACAAATCGTCAAGGTTATGATGTATTTTCTCGAACATTATTCGGCGTACAAGTTGCTTGGCAAGTTGTAATTTTAGCCACAGCATTAAGTTTAATTATTGGCGTACCTCTAGGAATGGTAAGCGGTTATCTTGGCGGTAGAATTGATAAAGTTTTAATATTTTTTATGGATACTGTTTATACTTTGCCAGGATTATTACTTTCAATAACTCTAGCTTTCGTTGTTGGAAAAGGAATATTAAATGCAGCGATCGCTCTGAGTATTGCTTATATTCCACAATATTATCGAGTAGTTCGTAACCATACAGTTAGTGTAAAAAATGAACTTTTTATTGAAGCAGCAAAAGCGATGGGTGCTAATACTTGGAGAGTATTAACTCGTTATTTATTTCTTAATGTTATTCAGAGTGTGCCTGTGTTGTTTACTCTTAATGCTGCAGATGCAGTTTTAGTATTAGGAGGATTGGGATTTTTAGGATTAGGATTACCTCCTGAAACTGCTGAATGGGGAAATGATTTAAGGTTAGCTTTAGATGCTTTACCTACAGGTATTTGGTGGACTGCTTTTTTCCCTGGTTGTGCTTTAACTTTAATGGTAATTGGTTTATCTTTATTAGGGGAAGGATTGAATGAATTTGTTAATCCTAAGTTGAGAAATTAATGAAGAAGGAAGAGGGAATAAGGAAGAAAAAAGAAGGTAAAAGGAAGGTTGATTATTGATATTTTGTTGTTTTAGATATTCTATAAGTCAAGAGTAGTAATGGCAGTTGCTATAAAACCTATTATTGGACTGTTTAATCTTAAATATTGCAGTAGCAAATTTTTAACAGATAACTTCTTCTATAGCGTTTTCAAATGAGATTTCAAACAAGAATTGGTTATTTACTAACAGTAAAAAATTCGGCAAACCTTCTTATACCAATTTGATAAAAGTGCGAGGTTTTAGGTGGTAATGGTTCAAAAATTTAGGATTTTTGTCAAGAGTTGGGCAGAAAAATCAAGGGACGATTCTTCCTACTATCTCCTCTATAATTCCCATTTATCCTGAGTTCCCCTCCTGGGAGGGGTTAGGGGTGGGTTGACTCCTACCCTCAGCCATAAGACTTTTTCAGCAAACCCTAATTATTAATTATTAATTGTTGAAAATTACCATCTACCAAAAGCACCCCATACTGCCCCAGAAATCATGCCCCAAATTGACCCAATACCTGCACCAATAATTACTCCTCTAAGTAAAGTAACTTGACGAATAATTCCTAAACTTAAAAAGAAATCATCCCCCATAGTTGTAGACAAAATAGCTCCAATAATTCCCCAAGCGATCGCTGTCAAAAAACAACCCCAAATTGCTCCAACAATTGCACCTCTTATCCCAATTAATTCTAATGCTAAAGGTAAAGGAGGAGCCATAATTAATCCACCTAATATAATTCCAAATATTGCTCCACCAATAGCACCATTACCACCACCAAAAATTACTGTAGCTATTAATAGTTGAGGCAAGTTACTAGAAGTAATATCAATATTTGCTTGACTCCAAAACAATAAGCAAACTGTGGCAATTATACCTATAATTGTGCCAAAAAAAGACCCCCAAATTGCACCTAAAATTGCTCCCGACTTACCCCAAATTCTCGCACCTCCCAAAAACATAGGAGGTTTAAATAAACTCCAAACAAAACCAAAACTTGCTCCCAAAAATGCTCCTGATATATATGCTTTACCAACATTAGCATCCCGATTTAATATTGCTAACATTAATCCTCCTATAACGCTGCCCAGGAAAAAGCCACCAATAATTCCAAATATTATATAATTTTTGCTAGATTCATCCTGTCTTCCCATTAATGATTTCCAAATTAGGCTAATAACTGTACACCACAAGATACCCATTAATAATGCACTTACAATAGTGACTAAATTTTGATTAATTCCTATGGATAAACCAGCCAAAGTAGCACCAAATAAAACACCCCAAACAGTACCACCAATTGTGCCCCAGATTATCTTATGAACTATATTTGTTTGATTGCTAGGTAACTCTCTCATAATTTTTATTCTTGCTACACTATATCAGGTATTAGATGTTAAGTTTTAGGTGGCTCAACTTTTTTTACCTCATACCTACTACCTAAGACTTACAATCTTATTTTCACTTTAACCTACTACTTAAAATCTTCTTCAATAAACTACTAGAAATCCTGAAAAATTATCTTTACTATCAGGAATTAGAGCATAAGAGGATGCACTACGACAATGCCTAGCACCAATATTCCAAGAGTGTGCTCTATGAAATTTTATATTAATTTTTTTGACTTATATTCCCAAACCTTACCATTTGATAGGGAAAAATTATAATCATTATGCCAACAATTAGCGGATTATTTCTAAACATTTCTGTGCATATAGCAGAAGAAGGAAGGAATAGGGAAAAATTTGGCGTTGTCTGAGTTTTAAGCTTTTGATATATCCTAACCTTTGCTTCGACTGCTATATCACATAAACTAAAAGCATTATCTGAAAAACTATCGATTTTTGTTGTTTGACAATATTTGATGACTATAGAGACTTTTTCATCAGTAGAATTTCCACTTTAATTAGGTAAAAAGGTGTAGTTGTATTTGCACGGACAGATATATTCGCATTCAGCTTCACTAAGTAAACTATGGTTTTTAATTAAGTAGGTAGGTGTTAAAATTTATCGTACTTAGGAAGGCAGAAGGCAGAAGGGAAAAGGCTTATAAACTACTTTACTTTTTGTTAAAGACTTAATTTTTTTCATGCCTATCTACTTATTTTCTAAGATATTCTGGCACAAAATTCATTAGCTTTATATCTTCATCTGCTTTCTACTCTTCAAAAATTAATAATTATCTCTCGTTAAAAATGAAGCAATAGTAACTTGATATTGAGGTCTTTCACTCAATAATTTTTTAGTCTATATTTTGGAAAAATTAAGCATAAACATATCACTTGGAATTAATATCATTTATATCAAAAGCTCACTCTAGTAATTTCATTTGATTTGGGTTAAAAAAAACTAACGCTTTTAGGCAACAGGCAAGAAGGTTTGCCGGATTTTTTACTGTTAGTAAATAACTAACTTTTGTTTGACATTTAATTTGAAAATGCTATCTATAAATATGTTTTTATGAAAAATTATTTTAGACATTTTTTCAGTTTTTTCTATCTCTATACTGGTCGCATTAATTAGCTTGAAAACACCCATGTTTATGATTAAAAATAACAGGTTCATCTTTGTGGTGCTTCAGCCATTCCTGATCGTACAAAAAATCGCTATTAAGGCAGTTACCCTAAAGAAGGCTAACTGATTCAATGCCTCTACTATCAAGCTTTAATATTTAATATTAAAAAGTATTATTTGAAGCGTTACTAAGATTGAATTTTTGTAGATTAGTTGATTAGTATAATTTTTATACAAAAACAAGGTGCAACTCAAAATAAGACGTGCTATACCTAAAAATTTATCAAGTTTCGCCCATCGCTCATAGTGTTATTTAATTCATTTATGGACTGGCAAAAAATCAATAGCTCGAGCTGTAGAAGTATCTCTAATTATCATTTTATAGAAGATAGACTTTAATCAGCTACCTTTTATTCAGACAAAGATGATATGATAGTTAAAACTTATTTTTGATGATATTTTATGCACAATCAAGAACCACCCAAAATTATTAAACAACGTCTGCAATATCAGGGTAGAAAATTTAACTTTGACGTTAACCATCTACGTCTACCCAATGGAGTTGAAGGAGACTGGGAATGTATTCGTCATCCGGGTGGAGCTTTATGTATTCCTGTTACTTCAAATGGAAAATTAATCTTAGTAAAACAATATAGATTTGCCATTAAAGATAGGATTTTAGAGTTTCCAGCAGGTACAATAGAAGAAAATGAAAATCCTGCTGATACTATCAAACGAGAAATAGAAGAAGAAACAGGTTATCGCGCTCATAAATGGCAAAAGTTAGGAGAATTTCCTCTCGCTCCTGGATACTCGGATGAATTTATTTATGCTTTTTTAGCAGAAGATTTAGAAAAGTTGGAAAGTCCACCAGCGCAAGATATTGATGAAGATATAGAAACAGTTTTAATGACACTTCAAGAATTAGAACAGGCTATCTTTGATGGAGAAATTGTTGATGCTAAGTCAATCTGTAGTTTATTCTTGGCTAAACCATTTTTATTAGGAAATAAGAAGTAAGAAGTAAGAAGTAAGAAGGAAGAAGGAATAAGGCGTTTAGTTATCTAGGCGATGAGTTATCTATAACAGAAGGAAAAAGCTTGGGTTCTCTGAATGTTAAGTTTTTGATATTTCCTAAGCTTTGCTTTGACTGCTATATTAACCAATAATTTAGTATCAACGCCTGAAAATTGGTATTAAGCTTAAAATGAAATTTTTCCTTTGAACAAAGCAAGCAAATAACAAAAATGAAGACTGTAAAGGAGTAGCGAAGTAGAAAAAATTAATTTGCAAAACCTATTTGATTTGACAAATAGAAATATTTATTAGCTAAACTACAGTTCAAAAATTAACAGTTAACAATTATTGAAGGAGGAAGAAGATATTTAGTTATCTACCAGAATGGAGTGGGAGAGTAATACCATTTCTCAAAAACTTTTCTACATTTTCTTGAGCTGGGGAGTTGGGGAGTTGGGGAGTTGGGGAGTTGGGGAGAAATAAAAATAATAATAATTAATATTAAATTGACTCAAATTAGCAAAAAGTTTATTAGGATAGTTTAATTACTTAATAACTGAAGTGTTACCTAAGTATAGCATTACTTTTGGTAATTGGTATAAGGGAGTCAGGGAGTAGTAAACATAAGAATAATATGCACTTACTGGCTAATCATCGCTCTTAAGGTTATTAAATCCTACTAATTACTTAATCATTGAAGTTTTGCATCAGCATCGCATTCTTTTTGATAAATGGTATTAAACCCATAAATAAAAACGATAATTAACAATTACCGAAAAATTTTGGTCTAAAGACTCCTTATTGCAGGAGGTACTGATAACTGATAACTGATAACTGATAACTGATAACTGATAACTGATAACTGAA
>NZ_RCBY01000359.1 GCF_003838195.1 Okeania hirsuta | reverse complement strand
AAATATCACAGACAGAAATTGAGAAATCTCCAGATGTGTCTGTGGAGGAGAGTACCCCAGAAATATCACAGACAGAAATTGAGAAATCTCCAGATGTGTCTGTGGAGGAGAGTACCCCAGAAATATCACAGACAGAAATTGAGAAATCTCCAGATGTGTCTGTGGAGGAGAGTACCCCAGAAATATCACAGACAGAAATTGAGAAATCTCCAGATGTGTCTGTGGAGGAGAGTACTGCAAAAATACCACAGACAGAAATAGAGAAATCTCCAGAAACATCAGACATCTCCGATAATTCAAACTCCGTTGTGAAAAGTTTGTTAAATCGTTATTTACGGAGAGATACATCAGTAGATAATGCTTTACAACAGAGACAAAAAAATGATGCGGAGATGAACAAAGTTCCAGAAGCATCTGTGGATGAAACAACGGTGCCAACACCACAGACTGAGTTAGCTCCAGAAGCATCTGTGGATGAAACAACGGTGCCAACACCACAGACTGAGTTAGCTCCAGAAGCATCTGTGGAGGAAACAACGGTGCCAACACCACAGACTGAGTTAGCTCCAGAAGCATCTGTGGATGAAACAACGGTGCCAACACCACAGACTGATGTGGAAAAGGAGAAATCTCAAGAAGCAATTTTGAAGGATGTTTTGCCCTTGACATCAAAAAATGATGTTTCTAATTTTAAAGATAGTGATGCTCGCTACAAGCAAAAACAAATTATATCTCAAGAAAAAGATCCTCAAGAAACCATCGCTAATTTAACTGAAGCACTTCAACTTAAGCAAAATGAAGCCGATATTTACTGCCAGCGAGGTAAAATACATTCTCAAATAGGAAATTATCAGGAGGCGATCGCTGATCTGACTGAAGCACTCACATTGAATCTCGATCCAGATCAAACTTATACCTGTTATAATGAAAGAGGTGTTGCCTATTCATATTTAAAAGATTATCAGAAGGCACTTGCTGATTTTACTGTTGCGATTAAAATCGATCCTAGGGATCCTAACGCTTGTCACAACCGAGGAAATCTTCACTCTGTCATGGGAAATTATCAGGAGGCGATCGCTGATTTTACTACAGTTATCAAATCTCATCCCAAAGATGCTGATGCCTATAATAATCGAGGTATTTGTCTTTATGAAATGAAGGATTTTAATGGAGCGATTTCTGATTTTACTGAGGCAATTAAGATTAATCAGAATTATGCAGATGCTTATATTAATCGAGGCATTTCTAATTATCAAATAGGAGATTATCAGCAGGGAATAGATGATTATACAGAAGCAATTAAACTGGAACCAAAATATGCTAAAACTTATAATTCCCTTGAGCAAAAATTAAATAGTTATTTACAGAGAGGTGTATCAGTAGAGGAGACTGTATCACAGACATCAGATAATGAGATGGAAACATCTCCAGAAGCAGTTTTGAAGGATGTTTTGCCCCTTGCGCCAAAGAGTGATGCTCGCTACAAACAAAAACAAATTCTGCCTCAAGAAAAAGATCCTCAAGAAACCATCGCTAATTTAACTGAAGCACTTCGACTTAATCCAGCCGATATTTACTACCAGAGAGGTAAAACACAGTCTCAAATAGGAAATTATCAGGAGGCGATCGCTGATTTTACTGAAGCACTCACATTTAATCTCGATCCCTATCAAATTTATACCTGTTATAATGAAAGAGGTGTTGCTTATTCACATTTAGAAGATTATCAGAAGGCACTTGCTGATTTTACTACTGCGATTAAAATCGATCCTAGCGATCCTAACGCTTGCCACAACCGAGGAAGTCTTCACTCTGTCATGGGAAATTATCAGGAGGCGATCGCTGATTTTACTACAGTTATCAAATCTCATCCCAAAGATGCTGATGCCTATAATAATCGAGGTATTTGTCTTTATGAAATGAAGGATTTTTATGGGGCGATCGCTGATTTTACTGAAGCAATTAAGATTAATCCGGATTATGCAGATGCTTATAATAATCGAGGCATTTCTAATTATGAAATAGCGGATTATCAGCAGGCAATAGATGATTATACAGAAGCAATTAAGCTGGAACCAAAAGATGCTAAAACTTATTATAATCGTGGTATACTTCGTTACTTTACCAAAAAATATCAAGAGGCAATAGATGACTTTGAAAAAGCGGCCGTTCTTTATCAACAACAAGGAAAAAATGAGGATTATCAGGAAGTGATGAAAATGATTAGAAAGCTAAATAAGTAATGATTTTTTTTTGAAAACGTCAAGATTCAGGTATGGAATTTGGGCATAAAAGAAGGAAATAATAAGTCACAATTACAGGCGATCGTTATTATGGATAGCTCAAATAAATCAATGACGGAGTACCTTTGGCAACGAGAAGTTTTTCAAAGTTGGTAAGCTTTCTGGGTGTTGGAGTACCTCCATTGACTTTCCATTGAGCGATCGCCAGTCGGAGCGTTAGTAAAGTGCCTGTGCAAAAGGAGCGCTCTGACTTAAATCTTTCAGTTAAAATTCAATCATTGAAGACAAAATTCACTTATAAAAAGGTAAATTTTTCCAAATAACTAATGTCGATATTTTCATCGTTTCAAAAGACAACAAGGTATAAATGCACAGAGGTTAAATGTATGGATAGAACTGACTAACTAAGCTCATAGATTGACTATTTTATATTAGTGGCCATATAAAAATGTTTTCTGGGTAATTATGAATAATTATTACTTACCACTTCTCATCAAGATGTTATACAAATTACCATGGAAGTAAAAGTTAGCAATTTCCCGTCAATAAAATGAAATCAATTTATTTATTAATTTCAACTTTTTTGATGGTCGCTTCTGATTGCCCGCCCATAATTATTCAGAAAGACAACTTCAGAAACAAACACCACTATAATCAAGTTGAAATCATCAATTATCAAAATCAACAATCAACTTTACCTATTTCATTTCCCGGACAAAAGAAAACTTACTTGATAGCTCAAACACAAGAAAATAATCCACCAGAAGATCGAAAACAAAAAGAACAACCAGAATATCAAAAAGTGATGGTAATCGCTCTGTTTGCCTCATTTCTATTTTTGTTTGTGATTTCTGGTTTAATTGCTTTGGGAGGAATTACAGAAAAAATTAAAGTAAAGGATAAATTTCTCGGTCCTTTATTTATTGCAGTTTTAATAGAAGGATTATGTCCGGCAGTATTAGCATTTGGGAGGCCGGAAATTATTTTTCCCGATCATATAATTCAGGACTTAAAGAATGAAATAAAGAATTTAACAGAGAAAAACAATGATTTGGCTGACGTCAAGAAATGCCAAGACCAAACATCTGAGCTGGAGGCAAAAGATAGAAAGATTCAAGAACTAAACAAAACAATTGATAGTAAAAAGAAAAAAATTATTACTTTGGAAGCTCAACTTGCAGATTGTGTAAAAATAGATAAAAGCTTTTTTGGTAAAATAGCTAAAATAGATGATTATGCTAGAAGCCTTCTTCCGGATAGAACATTTGACCCAATGTATACATACGAAATTCCTAGCATTCAAACAAAGGAAATAGAGACCAGAAAAGAATACTGTAAAACTATTCAAGAGCTTTTAAAAGTTATTGGTCAACTAGAAAAAAACAGATCTCCTAATAATAACTGTAGAGAAACTACAAGACAATTAGCACAATATCAAAGTCAAAAAGGTGTTAAAGAACCATTCGATGAACTTTACGATCCAAACAAAACAACAACTTATTTAATTATTGATTATCTGGAAATAAAAGGATTAATTGACAAATAAATTAAGATGTCAAAAAATATCCTGTTTCTCATCAAATTAAATTAGGATATAGAAAACAACAACTAATCATTTCTATCTCCTAAAAAAAAATGCAATTTAACACTTTTGTTTCATCTATCAATGATTTAAAACGGTGTGCCAACTCCCCTAAGTTACAAGAGGTTTTATTAGAACCTACCTTACTTGCTAGACAAGGAAAACTCTCACAAGAAGAATTACTGTTGTTAGCATCAACAGCAGTAGAATTTGGTTTGCGTCCGGTGTTGGTGTGGGATATTCTGATGCCAGAACAAGTTATGAATAGGATTTGCGAACAACTGACTCAGTGGGATTTGAGCAAGTTTGAGGCAGTTCGGGTTTGCGATCCAGGTGCTGCCTGGTGGTTGAAAACTCATTATCCAACTATAGCGCTACAATTTGTTGTGGAAACAGGTAATCACAACTTGGAAGCATTAAGGGGTTGGTGCGAGATTTTTTCTGACTCCTTGGAACGTTTAATACTATCCATTGAACTGCCAGAACAAAAACTAATTGAATATTGCCAAACTCTTCCTATCGGTTGCGAAGTTTTGGGAGTGGGGCAAATTTTGTTGTTTTATTCGCCACGTTCCCTACTATCTCCACATTTATTAGACTCTGAGTCTAAGGAAAAAGTACGCCTGCAAACTACAGTGTCATCGGAAGATAGCAATAACCGATCTTTCCCTACTTTGGAAACGGTACATGGTACGTTTATGTTTTTGGATAAAGACCAGTTTATTCTGGATAAACTCGATCGCTTACAGGAAGCTGGTTTACATACTGTCTGTTTGGACTTGCGACATTTGGGGAAAGATGCTGATGTGGCAGTAGATATTGAGCAAATTTGTAGTCAGATTTTAACTGACCCCATTTCTTTGCGCAAAAATTGGCCAAGACCAACGCGATCGCCTTTTTTTAATGCCAACCGTACTACTTCTATATTTTCTCGGATGAAGTCTAAGCATAAGTTAATTCAGTATCGACAAGAAGTTGGTTTAGCGGAGGTTTTAGCAGGAGAGAGTGGAAATTATGTTGTGTTTCATTCTTTGCGACCTTTTGCTGTTTCTCAAGTTGAGAAAATAATAGTACCTACTGGGGAAGAAATAGAGATTCCAGAAGAAATAGTATTTCGTAACTTAAATGGTCAGGTAATTGAATCATGCGATCGGGAACAAATTCTAATTACAGACTGGATCAAAAAAGCGATGCCAGGTTCATTATTGCTGGGAAAAAATGGGGAGTAGGGGAGTAGCGGAGTGGGGGAGAGTGGAGCATTTTTTTACCTTTTTCCCCTATCCTATTTCTGAATTTCTTGAGGACTGAGGACTGAGGACTGAGGACTGACTGCTGATGCCAAAAGCACATACCGCCTACAAAGATACTATAGCAGTCGCCAATATAGTTAGGACATCGAGTAATTATGATGATTTACAGCGCTTT
>NZ_RCBY01000358.1 GCF_003838195.1 Okeania hirsuta | reverse complement strand
CAGAATCATGTCTGGGTGATGGCGTTGTACTTGGGCTAGAGCATCTTCACCATCAACTGCCATGCGGACTTTATAGCCCGCAGCTTTTAAGGCTTTTGACAACACAGATAAGTTAGTGGGTTTGTCATCCACAATCAAAATAAATGGTTGGGTTGGATCTGGCATGGGTTTCTGCTCCTTATTAAACGAGGTAGTTTTGAATAAATGCTCGCATTTGTTTGATTTCGCAAGCTTCTGCAAGGCGGATCAATTCTTGGGTAAAGGCAGCAGTATTGTTATCCTGAAGTTGTTCAGCGATTTCTATGATGCCATCAACTTCTCCATCTTGGGCTAATTCCCAGATTTGCTGCAAGATTTCTGTTTCAGGTGGCTGGATTTCATCGGCAACAACCTCTATATTCTGTTTTTCAGTGTTATTTGCGTCATAAATCCAATCTAATTGTAGATGTTTTTGCAGCAGTTCTAGTAAAGTTTTAGCTTGCACTGGTTTTGGTAAGAAATCATTTCCCCCAGCATCTAGACTTTTGTGGCGATCAATATCAAAAATACTGGCGGAAGAGACCAGAACAATTTTGTTTTGTAGTTGGGGATGGCATACTCCTTCGGAGTCAGTTCCTGAACGCAACTTATGTAAAAACTCAAACCCATTCATTATAGGCATAGATAAGTCAGTAATAACTAAATCCGGCGATGTTTTTAGTACCTGTTCGATACCCTCTTTTCCATTGTTAGCTTCGATCATTTCAAAGCCGATGGGTTCTAGAATATTAATTAATACGGAACGATTTTCCCAACGGTCATCAACAACCAATATTTTGCGTTTCTCACCTTTGTAACCCTGAATTACGCCTTGTTGCATGACTCTCAAAGTGTCTGCCCAATCTTCTGCTTCAGGCAGTTCAACTTCCCAACAGAAGGTGCTGCCTTCACCTAAAATACTTTGAACCTGGATTTCACTTTGCATCAACGCAGCAATTTGACGGGTAATAGTTAGTCCGAGTCCCGTGCCTTCTGCTTGCTTTTTATGATCGCCAACTTGCTCAAAGGGCAAAAAGATTTTTTCGGTTTGTTCTGGAGTCATCCCCACCCCAGTATCTTCTACCTGAAAGCGAATTTTTGCCCCAATGGATTCAACCTTAAAAGTCACGCTACCGCGTTCGGTAAATTTAATGGCATTGCCCAGAAGGTTGATCAAAACCTGACGCAAACGTTTTTCATCCGCGCAAATACCCGTAGGCAATTGAGAGCTAACCTGGAAATTAAAGGTAATCCCTTTTTGTTCGCCACGAATGCGGATGATTTCAACAACACTTTGCAGGAAGGAAGGCAGATGGATGGCTGTGGGATGCAGTTCTAATTTTCGGGCTTCGATTTTGGCGAGGTCCAATATATCGTTGATTAGGTTCATCAAGTGAGAACCGGATTGGTAAATAATATCAATGCCGTTTTGCCCTTTTTGGGTGAGAGGTTCGCTGCGTTTTAAGATTTGGGCATAGCCAAGAATACCATTAAGTGGAGTGCGTAACTCGTGACTCATGTTAGCGAGGAATTCGCTTTTGGCTTGGTTGGCCCTGTCAGCAGTTTCTTTTGCTTGCTGAAGTTCCAAACTGGCTTGCTGAATTTCCTGAAATTTATCTTGCAGAACACTTGTCATACATTGAAAGTTACTAGACAGGGTTTCAATTTCAGTAATTGAACTGGCTGGAATTTGTAGCGATTGATGTTCTGTGAGTTTATCGGGTAAATTGCTGGTGAGATTGGCAAGTTGCAGTAAGGGTTTAACTAGACTACTGCTAATGGGTTTTGCTAAAAGAGGTGCTAGGATAGCGATCGCCATCAGAATAGCGAAGCTTTTGGTGTAAAATCCCTCAAGTTTTACCAAATAGTAAGCAGTCGGTGTTTCGATCGCCACTATCCATGGAAGCTCGCCGTCAATAGCACTCTTGTGCACGTAAAATGACTTTCTCCAAAGCACGGCTTTAGCAGTGTTGGGAATATTCGGTACCCAAAGGTAGCTATTTTGATCGATCCAATAAATTTCACCATTCCGGTCTCGATCAAAGGGTTGCCCTACTTTCAGATCTTCGCGAGTGGTAGTAATGACCCGGTCTCGTATATCTAGTAAACTCACTAGCCGAGTTGATGTAGACTGACTGGATAGCCATCTTTTTTTCAGGTTATTTACATCAATTTCTGCAACAAATTGACCCACTAGGTTGTCATCTTGCCAAATGGGTATACTCTGAAAGATCGTTGGCGAATCGGATATCATTATCATCTCAGAGAGCATTGGCTGTTTTGCTGTTAACAAACCCTGAAGTGGTAAACTGTTTAGTTGAGTAACATTTTGATTAGCGTTTTCGACAGTGGTTGAATTGAGAATCTGCCCATATGTGTTTGTAATATAAAGATTGCGGAAATCGGGAACGGTTTGTTGAGCAATTTGAATTGTTTCCTGGTTCTGGGAACGGTTTGAGCGATTCCACAGCGGAACGCTATCTTGAATATTGGATGCGAGTGCTTCCAACTTCTCCAGGTTTTGTTGATGCCAGTTCTGTATATCGGTACTGACATTTTGTCTGGTTTCTTCTAGGCGAACTAAAACGTTGTTCTCTTGAACAGAGGTAGCATCCTGACAGTTCCACATGGTCAGTACCATTGCTGGGAGTAAGACAAAAGCTACTAGCAAATTAAGGAGGGTCTGCTCAAAGGCATGAGTTTTATTCTTGATGCTAAACCATTGAGCAATGGGTGTGTGAGTTAGAATCATACTGGCAATTAAGGCATTGCAAATTTGGTTGAGTGGATTTTTGAAGGAAATGAATAAAACACTTTCAGGGGGAATTTTAGCGACAACGATATAGAGGAACCACAGAAGTGGAAATCCGATAATTCCCCAATAAAAAACATCAAGGAGTAATAAGTTGCTGCTGCGCCGTCGCAGTCCCCAACCGACAAAAATCGCTTCCAGGGTGTAGAGAATAAAGGCAGAGGGGTGGTGCCACAACAAAATTGTATAGGAACTGGAAATCGCGGCAGCGATCGTGCCCCAACCGAACCCGTACAGTCTGACGACCAGCATGGTAAAAATACTACCAAACAGCCAGTCGATATGAAGAATTATGGGAATTTTGAAGTAATTACCCATATACCCTGCCAACAGCAAGCAGAGCAAAACAATTGTCGTTCTCCACCGATGTTTGTTTCTATGTGAGTTCCAAGATTCTGCAATATTTCCTGCCATTGTTTTCTCAATTAGTGTTAAAATTTAGTATTAAAATAAAGTTTGATAGAATTGTGCTAGTAACATCAAATCCGGTAGCATCGATGTTATTCAGTATTTTAAAGATCAGAGTCTATATTAGACATCTCCAGAAAATAGGGAACAGGAAACAGGGAACAGGGAACCCACCCCTCGCCCCTCCCCCTCCCAGGAGGGGAGTAATTGATAATTTATGGATAAGAATTGATTTAATTTTTGATTTTTACCAGATGTCTATTGTAGGGGCGTTAGCGGCAGCTTGGCGTTAGCAAATGGCCATTCGCCCTTACCCATTGTATGAAGATCGAAGAAATTATATTACTCCGATTTCTCGGGAACCGTAGCCAACGGATTTGATATAAGATTTCGACTCAGTTTCAGTTATTCTTTCATGTTTTTAGGTTGTATTATTTAGAATAAAGACTTTTTTATCAGTTTCAGGAAATTGTTGACTGAAGAGGAAGGACAATTGTAAATTCTGTTCCTTCTCGAGGAGTTGAAGTCACATAAAGATTTCGGTAGTGCCTGTGCGAAAGTGTGGGAATGGTAATATAATCATTGTCCTCAAACACTTTCTATGATCATGGAATGTCCTCTATGTGGCCATCATCAAACTCGGGTATCATAGAAAGATAAGTAAATGATTGATCTAGCTGATGTCGAGAATATCAATACCCCACAAATCAGCAGTGGCGAGTTTTGGTCATTCGTCCAAAAAAAGCGAGTGGGTAATTCTGGGGTCTCCCCAGAATGTAAGACGTACTCAAGACACAAAAAAACTCTCAGATCAATGAATTGACACAAGGGGATTGTGAGATGGGGATGACTCAACCATCCAGAACGTGGATTGATTTTGGCCACGCTTAGTCGGAAAACACAGTGACCAGTTCACCCTAGAATTAATCGCCAACACAGAAGGGAAAATTAATTGTCAACAGTGGCATACTGATGATTGGGGTGGGTCTCAACGAGTTTGGCCCCCAGAAGTCAAGCATATGATCGGTAAAGACCAGACTCAACAACTAGAGCGCTCAAGGGAATGTCAGACAGCAGATAGGTCCGTGGCATCGCACCCCAGAATAAATTTGGTCAGGAAGGGGAACAAACAAAGATCACAGTTAGGTTAGCGTTCGCGGAGCGTGGTGTCAGGCGTATGGCCTACTTGAATTGGATTTGGGTTCATAATCGCCATCACAATACTGCTGCCCAAAGCTCGGGGTTGGCGTTGGTGGAGCAAGTGCGGCAGCTATATCGCCCCTTGGGACTGGAATGATATAATTACTGATCCCACACTTTGCGCTCTGCACTACCAAGATTTCCTCCATGTTTATGTTCGATAATTTGATGGGCGATCGCTAATCCTAAACCCGTCCCTTTTCCCACATCTTTAGTTGTAAATAAGTGGTCAAAAATCTTGGCTTTAACTTCTTGATTCATCCCCTGACCATTATCAGCAAGAGAAATTTTAACTCCTTGATTTTCCATTGAAGTTGTAATTTTAATTCGGTTAGGATTAACCTCAATTTCTGCAAAACTTAAACCTGTATTTGATTCATCTAACGCATCAATAGCATTGGCAATAATATTCATAAATACCTGATTTAACTGACCGGTAAAACAATAATTTTTTGGTAAATCTCCATAATTTGTAATTACTTCAATCCCAGGGCGATGTTGATTTGCTTTGAGGCGATGTTTGAGAATTAACAGAGTACTATCAATACCTTCATGGATATTAAAAGGTACTTGATAATCTTTATCTGCACGAGAAAAAGTACCCAGAGAAGTGCTAATATTTTTTAATCTGTCCCACGCTATAGTCATCGAATCAATTATTTTAGGTAAGTCTTCTAAACTATAATCCAAATCAATTTCTTCTGCATAGTCAATAATTTCATTACTCTTGTTGGTCAAACTTTCTTGAGATCGTATTTGATGAAACACTAAACATCTCCTCCAAAAGAGGGAATAGGAAGAAATAATTGATGTTAAACTAAGCCAGGCAAGTTACCTTGACCGACTCGTCTTCAGAACCGGACGT
>NZ_RCBY01000357.1 GCF_003838195.1 Okeania hirsuta | reverse complement strand
ACAAATAGCTACTGGTTGGAAACATGAGGAGGGAATTTTAGAATTACTCAAACAAAGGGTAAACTCTGATGAAGATTCGGATGTGCGACTTGAAGCGGTGAAACAAATAGCTACTGGTTGGAAAAATCAACCCGGAATTTTAGAATTACTCAAACAAAGGGTAAAGTCTGATGAGAATTGGCAAGTACGACGGGAAGCAGTGCGACAAATAGCGACTGGTTGGAAAAATCAACCCGGAATTTTAGAATTACTCAAACAAAGGGTAAACTCTGATGAAGATTCGGATGTACGACTTGAAGCGGTGAAACAAATAGCTACTGGTTGGAAAAATCAACCCGGAATTTTAGAATTACTCAAACAAAGGGTAAAGTCTGATGAGAATTGGCAAGTACGACGGGAAGCAGTGCGACAAATAGCGACTGGTTGGAAACACGAACCCGGAATTTTAGAATTACTCAAACAAAGGGTAGAGTCTGATGAAGATTCCGATGTGCGATGTGAAGCAGTGAAACAAATAGCGACTGGTTGGAAAAATCAACCCGGAATTTTAGAATTACTCAAACAAAGGGTAAACTCTGATGAAGATTCGGATGTACGACTTGAAGCGGTGAAACAAATAGCTACTGGTTGGAAAAATCAACCCGGAATTTTAGAATTACTCAAACAAAGGGTAAAGTCTGATGAGAATTGGCAAGTACGAGGTGAAGCAGTGAAACAAATAGCGACTGGTTGGAAAAATCAACCCGGAATTGTAGAATTGTTTGATCACACAGTCCTCAATGACCCCTTTCAACGCGAACATGAATTTCAAACCAACCCTCGACAAATAGCGCTAGAAGCAATAGTCAAACAATATCCGGACCATCCGCAAACCCTCCCACTATTACAAGACAGAGCAGAAAATGACCCAGACGAAAAACTGCGGAAGTGGGCAAAAGAGAAATTGCGACAATTAGAGAATTAGTCCACGTCAGATTTTTCACTTTTGTTGGGTTGCGCTGTCGCTTAACCCAAGCTACTTCCTTCTTCGGGGTTGCTGATGCGTGGGTATGATTTGTATTTTTTGGTAGTTGCTAAACTATTGAATAACAAATATTTGAGATTGTTCAATTTTTATTTTCATACCTTGATTCAGCAACGCCCCTTCTTCATTACCTTGCCCCTGCTTCAATGGCAGAGTTAGCCATTTTTTTCAAAGTCTCCCCCTCAATTTCTGGACTTTGACCAACGCCTTTTAAGGAAATACGATAGAATACTCCTTGATATTCCCACCCAATAATTGGAGGCGCACAAGATGCTCCACAAGTTAAAGGTCTAAAATATCCTTTAATGTCTTGTACTAAACTCAATTCTCGACTAAATTCATCATCTAAAGGTTTGCCTCCTTTTTCTCCACTGATATAACCAATGGAGCAAGCATTAGCAGTACAATCTTTTTCAAAAGCTAAAGTTATTTCATAACTATTATTTGTACCTTTCCCATCAACATAAATTTGATTATCTGTGCCTGTAATTAATAATTGACTCGGAAGTAAAATTGGCACTTTAGTTTGTTGTTTGATTTTCGGTAAAATCTCTGTTAATTCTGCCGCGACTGGTTGAGAATTTTGTGTCAATAACTGACTTGTTACTGGATTAATTTGATAATTTGATGGTCTCACAATAGGTTGTTTCCAACCCATAGATATTGTGAGGTAGGTCAACAAAATTATATTTTCAAAGTGAATAAGAATAGACATAATTAGGGTTTGCGCTTATAAAGTCTTTTTGCTGGGGTAGGAGACAGGAGACAGGAGACAGGAGACAGGAGAAATGGGAATGAGCGAGGAGGTAGGAGTAAGAATTGTCCCAAGATTGTTCTGCCCAACTCTTGCCTAAAATACGCTCCTTCTTTGAGTATGAAGAGCTGAAAAATTTGCACTTTGTATATGAGGTACAGAAATTAACAATTAGATGTTTGTAGTGTGGGCATCTTGCCCGCTTTGACGCATACCTTATTAATGTGGAATTTGCTGTATATTCCTTTACAGAAGAAGCAAGAAGTAATATCAAGGGTGAAATCTGTAGGGCCGTTCGCCCCTACTCCCCTACATCTCCCCTTATTTACGTTTAGCCGCAGCTTTCTCTTTATCCTTCTGTTTCTTCTTAGCAGCTTTCTCAGCTTTCTTAGCAGCTTTTTCAGCCATAATCTTTGCCACCCTTTCTGCCTCTTTTTCCTCCTCAATCTTATCTAGATAATAATGATAATCTCCTAAATAAACATGAAAATCACCATCACGAATTTCCACAATTTTATTTGCCACTTGAGAAATAAAATAACGGTCGTGAGAAACAATAACCACAGTTCCGTCATAATTTTTCAAAGCCTCCTCCAACATTTCCTTTGCTGGAATATCCAAATGATTTGTTGGCTCATCAAGTAACATAAAATTACCTGGTTTAAGTAACATTTTTGCTAAAGCTAAACGTGCCTTTTCTCCCCCACTCAAAGCAGCTACTTTTTTAAATACGGTCTCACCACTAAATAAGAAATTACCAAGTAAAGTTCTTACCTCTTCATTTTTCCACTCCGGCACCTCATCATGAATAGTTTCCATCACATTTTTTGTCAGGTCTAAAGCTTCCGCTTGATTTTGCTCAAAATAACTAGGAATAACATTATGATTACCTAATTTAACAGTACCTTCTGTAGGTTCTTCCATTCCCATAATCATCCGCAAAATAGTAGATTTCCCACAACCATTCGGCCCCAAAAAAGCAATCCGGTCGCCTCTTTCTATCTCTAAATTTGCTCCTAAAAATAAAATTTTCTCCCCATAAGTATGAACTAAATCTTTAATTGTTACTACCTCTCTACCACTACGTGGTGCTGGAGGAAAACGGAAACTTAAACTTCTTAATCCTGCTACGGGTGCCTCTACAAGTTCTACTTTTTCTAATTGTTTTTCTCTACTTTTTGCCTGGGTACTCCGAGTAGCACTAGCGCGAAAACGTTCCACAAAAGCTTGTTGTTTTTCTATTTCTTTTTGTTGTCGTTCATAAGTGCTCAGTTGTGCCGCTTGATTTTCTAACTTTTGTTGTAAATAAGCCGAATAATTACCCAAATAAGTATTAGAAACTCCTCGTTCTGTTTCCACAATTTGAGTCGAAAGACGGTCAAGAAATTCCCGGTCATGGGAAACTATAACCATAGGAGTAGTTAATTTTTTCAAATAATCCTCTAACCATTCAATTGTTTCTAAATCTAAGTGGTTCGTAGGTTCGTCCAATAATAATATATCTGGATTTTGTAGGAGAATTTTACCCAAACTCATACGCATTTGCCAACCACCACTAAAAGCACTAACCAAGCGATCGCCATCTTCCGGTTCAAATCCCATTTCGGGCAATATTTTCTCAATTTCTGCATCTAGTCCATAACCATTTAAACCTTCAAATTGTCGTTGTAAACGGTCTAATTTATGTATCAATTCATCCAACTCTTCTGGACTAGAAGTTTCCATTTCTCGCTGTACTTTTTCTAGAGATTCATGGATTTCATTTGCCTCCTTAAATACCCTCCAAAATTCTTCTCTCACAGTACGGTTAGGGTCTACTTCAAACTCTTGATTTAAGTAGGCAATTTCTAAACTAGCAGGACGAATAATTTCTCCAGAAGAAGGTTCTATTTCTCCAGTAATAATTTTTAATTGAGTAGATTTTCCTGCCCCATTTACACCCACTAACCCAATGCGATCGCCTGGTTTAACTTCCCAGTTAACATCTTTAAGAACAACACCTGTAGGATAAATTTTACTTATATGTTCTAATCTCAGCATTTATAATTAGTCTCCAAGTTTAGGTTAAGAGCAAGTTATGTTTTTCATGGCCAAATCATTAATATTGGTTCTTATAGCAGAAGGAAGAGGGAAGTAAGGAGGAAGGAAAAATCTTGCGTTATCTGAGTTTTAAGCTTTTTATATGTCCTAACCTTTCCTTCCACTGCTATAGATAATGCTTAAGCTTAACAATTTTTAATTATATTTTATACATCAATTCAGTTATCAGTATTTTGAGAATATTTTAATTACCTGTTTTTTCGTTTCTTATTCCTCTTTTAAAATCTATATCAATTGAATTAAAAATAAGTTAATCATCAAAACTAGAAAAACAAAATATATATAACTTACCTAATTGGCAATAATCAACAATTTCTTGAAATATTAACAACTTTCATGGCTAATTTCCTATTGTCAAAAATTATATTATTTTCTACTTTTAACAAAATTCAAAACTATTATATCTTCTAGACAATCAGAATATAATTGCTATATTCTTTTGACAAACTTCAAGTATTTTATTCTTTCTTAGTTATCAAAATAATTTGGTCGCGCAACCCCCACCTTGATTGGCGAAATATTTTTGGAGTTTTGCTCATCCATCTCCGTTACAAAAATAACTTCTAACTTCTGACTTCTGACTTCTGACTTAGTTAAAAACCCTTCTTCGCCTTATATAATTCCACAGATTCTTGAATGACAACTTTCAGTTCTGGAATGGCACAAGGTTTAGCTATACATTTAAAAATATCAGCCTGCTTTATGTCATTAACATCACAATTTATTTGTTCTTCAGCATAACCACTTAACAAAACACGAATAGTATCAGGAAAGCTATCTTTTGTTTTTCTAAGAAATTGAATACCTGTCATATCTGGCATACTTTGGTCAGAAATAATAATAGCCATTTCCCCTTCAGTTTCGAGAATTTCCATCGCTAAACTAGCATTTTCTGCCCTAATAACTTTAAATTCACCTCTAAAAGTCCGATATATTAAATCCAAATTATTAGGTTCATCATCAACAACCATTAATTTAAGTTTTTCTGACATTGTTAAATTTATAGCAATTTCTATCTAAGGAACAAGTTTTAACAAAATTGGTTATGTACAAATTTTTAAGTACTCATGCATAATTATCATATAGCAACTCTCATATTTGTAGGGCACAGAAAGAAGAACAACAAGTTTACCTGATGACTCCGAGAAACACTTGACTAGAGAGAGTCACTAAATGTTTTTTTATACATAAAACTAGATTTTATACGGTCAGATAACGCCAGATTTTTCCAAATTCGGTCCCCCCTTTCAAAGCTATGCTTTATGAACATTTTCCTTAACATCAAACTTGACAAAATAGACAAATTATGTTGCTTGCATCAAAAGGCTTTTCCCTCAGAAAAAATGTATTTAAAAGCACATTTATTTAGATAGGTTAAGTAGTTTTGCCTAGCTAAATTGACGATTTCTCCCTTCTCCCTTCTCGCCACAAGATTTTCAGGAGTTCCTGATCAGGAAT
>NZ_RCBY01000356.1 GCF_003838195.1 Okeania hirsuta | reverse complement strand
AATTTTGAACACCGTGTAGACGGTGGGGTATTAAACCCACAAAGAAAATGATAAAAATGAAACACTTTTTAGATTGAAAGTCTTTTAAGGCAAGAAATGCTTGTCTCAATCTAAACTTAAATGAGTATATATTTTGTTTGCCATATAGTATTAAACATATTTATGAAGATAGTCAAGAAGATCAATCCACAAATTTTAAGTATAGCAAGTAATATAATATAAAAGTAGCAAAGATTCACAAGGATGTGGTCAAGAAAGTATTTTGCTCTCTGAATAATTATGCATAGTTCTATATTGTGATAACAAGACAGCTCTTAACTAGGGAAAATCAGGGGTAATAAATAGTTTTTGGTATCCTTCTCCCGCAGAAAAAAAATGTAACTCTGTTCAAGAAAATTTCGAGGCATGTGGAATGCCGATATTATTTCACAAAGAAGGAAAAAAATGGTGAAGATTCTCTTAGTTGAAGACAATGAAATGAACCGGGACATGTTGTCTAGGCGTCTAACGCGTAGAGGTTTTGAGGTAATTATTGCTGTTGATGGAATTGAAGGTGTCGAGATGTCTAAATCAAAATTACCAGATTTAATTTTAATGGATATGAGTTTGCCAGTTTTAGATGGGTGGCAAGCAGCAAAAAAAATTAAAGATAACTCAGAAACTAGCCATATTCCCATAATAGCAATGACCGCCCATGCTATGGCAGGAGACCGAGAAAAATGTATTGCTGCTGGATGCAATGATTATGATACAAAACCAGTAGAACTTCCCAGATTATTAGACAAGATCAAAAATCTTACAGGTAAAGAACCAAGGAAATGAAGCATGGCCAGGGAAAGATACTGGTTGTAGATGATAATCAAGTCAACCGAGAGCTTTTAGTACGACGACTTAAACGAGAAAGGCATTTAGTCACTGCTGCGATTAATGGGTTTCAAGCTCTAGAAATAATACAGTCCCAACCGTTTGACTTGGTACTACTAGATATTATGATGCCACAAATGAACGGTTATGAAGTCCTCGAAACTCTTAAGTCTGACCCTAAACTACGGCATATCCCAGTAATTATGATTTCAGCAGTGGACGATATTGATAGTATAGTCCGTTGTATCGAATTGGGAGCAGAAGATTATTTGTCCAAGCCTTTTAACCCTACACTGCTAAAGGCGAGAATTAATGCTTGTTTAGAGAAGAAAACATTTCGGGACCAGGAACGGGCCTATTTAAAGGAATTGGCTGAGGAAAAACAAAAGTCAGAAAGGTTGCTATTAAATATTTTACCTGAAGCAATTGCCCAACGCTTAAAGCAGGGAGAGGAAACTATCGCCGATAGCTTTAATGAAGTAACAGTTTTATTTGCAGATTTGGTAGGGTTTACCAAAATATCGGCCAACTTATCTCCCGCCGAACTGGTAGAGTTACTCAATAGTATTTTTTCTGCTTTTGATGAATTGGCGGACAAGTATGGACTAGAGAAAATCAAAACTATTGGTGATGCCTACATGATAGTGGGTGGACTACCAGTTCCAAAAGAGGACCATGCAGAGGCGATCGCAGATATAGCCCTTGAAATGTTAACCAAAATCCAGGAGATTTCTACAAAAGAAGGTAAGTCTTTGCAAGTTCGTATTGGTATTAATACAGGAGCAGTAGAAGCAGGAGTTATTGGGACAAAAAAAATTGCCTATGACCTTTGGGGCGATACAGTAAATACAGCCCACCGGATGGAGTCTCACGGTATACCTGGTGTGATTCAAGTTGCCCAGGCCACTTATGATTGTTTAGCTGACAAATACAGATTTAAGGAACGAGGAGTAATTGATATTAAGGGTAAGGGTAATATGAGGACTTATATACTTCTGGGTAGAAAGGAGTGAAATAGTTCAACAATATTTTCTTGAGATGGGAAGATGGGGAGATGGGGAGATGGGGAGATGGGGTGATGGATAGTAGTAAAAACATAAATAATTAACACACTACTAGTGCAGGATGGCGGAAATAACTGACCAGTTACAAAATCCTAAAACAATTACAAATAAATACTTTTGAGTTTTAACTTTTGACTGTCAGATATGCGTCTTACATTCTGAGGAAACCTCAGAATTACGCACTCGCTTTTAACTTCCGCGTAGTGGCACTAGCTAATAATTATTCAAAAGTTTATTCAAGCTATATTAATTATTTAATAATTGAAGTTTAATCTAGAGTGTAGCATTAATGCATGATAATTGTTATGCATTGGCAATTAATGTTGACAGTAGTTTGTGACTTTTAGGTATACCATTCGAAGGAAAGGTTAGGACAGATCGACAACTTAAAACTCAGACAACGTAGGATTTTTACTTCTTCCTTATTTTTTCTTCCTTCTTCCTTCTGCTATAACAGGAAACAGAAATTAAAATTAAGCTTTACTTTCTGACTATTTAAGAAATACTATAGCAATCCTAAATAGGTCGTGACAAATCAAAAAGTAAATAAAAAAACTGAAACTCTTACCTGTTCCCAGTTAAGTATTCCCAGTTAAGTGTTCCCAGTTAAGTGTTCCCTAAAAAGCAGTAAGATTTTTGACACGAATAAAATAGGATTGCTATATCAAAAATTGAGCAGCTTACTAATTAGCGACTAATTACTATAAAATATAATTGTCAACCAAAAAATAAACTAGAAAAAATGTTATCAACTACAGAAATACTGATTGGTGCTAAATGGTTTGGTATTGCTACTATTGGATTTTTTATTCTGACAATTATTGGCTTTATTTCCAAATGGGGATTTAGATTTAGATTAGTCGGAGTAACAGGTTTTATGGGGGTGTTAACTGCTGGTTTATTTGGTTTAAGTTTAGGATTATTTACTCGTGTAGAAATTCCGGGAGCAGTTCCATATTCATTGGTTTATGATAATGGCGCAACTCAAACGGTAATAGCTGTTCCTAATACTATTACAGAGTCAGAATTAACAGCAACAATAAAGCAAGCTGCTGGAGATTTATTTTCTCCTGGTCGCCTGGGTGGAAGTGGTCAATTAACTATTAGAATTAGAACAATTATTCATCCTGAAGCGGGAGTTTCAGAACCGCTTTATTTAGGGGAAGTAAAACGTTCTCTTTCTCAACGGGAAGATGAAAATCTAGATATTAAAATATTTCCAGAAATTTTGGCAAAGTTGGAAAGTTATGGCGCTGCGCGCAGGCAATAGGCAACAGCGGTGCGACCCCGCGACGACGCCAGTCGCAAGGGAATGCGCACCAAGAGAGGCAACAGGCAACAGGGGGAATAAAAAGCTTATCATATAATACTTTTAGCTATTGGACACCTCCTGCAATTTGTAAATATGCCAGCGCACATTGCTATATCAGAGTCAAAATTTGGAAAGTGAGAGTTAAAAAGTAGGGGAGTGCGGGGAGAAGTAAAAACATTAATAATTAACACACTACTAACTAATAATTATTAAAAAGGTTATTCAACCACAGTTGTCAATCAATGTTGGGGAAAATGCTGTCTAAAACTTAACAGTCTAAGGAAAGGTTAGGACAGATAGACAGCTTAAAACTCAGATAACGTAATACCCTTTCAAGGAAGTTAACGGAAGGTATAACTCAAAAGTCAAAAGTAAGATTTGATCAGCTCAAAACTTTAATTATGCAGTAATTTCATAAAATTATTTAACATTTAAAGTTTGAAACTATTTGTGAAATATTTAAAGTGAATTTGATATAAGATTTTTCCCTCTTCCCTCTTCCCTCTTCCCTCTTCCCTCTTCTTTCTTCCTTCTTCCCTCTTCCCTCTTCCTTCTTCTTTCTGCTAATTTAAGGAGATTTTTAACAGATGGTAAAACAGGGAGATTTATTAAAAAGATTATTCAATGCTTTTAAGCCTTTTGAACCTTTGAAACCTGGTAGTCCTGTATATGTTGATTGTCGGGAAGTTCGTGGGGATGGAGATGTTATTATAGACTTAGCTGAAAATATTAAATTATCTGATAATAATACCTATCAACTTTATGCCGGACATCGAGGTGCAGGTAAATCAACGGAACTTTTACGATTGAAAGAACACCTGGAAAATAACGGATATTTTATTGTTTATTTCGCTGCTGATGAACAGGATATTAATCCAGAAGATACAGAATATGCTGATATTTTGTTGGCTTGTACAAGACACTTATTAGAACATTTGAAACAGGCTAATCCTCAGCCTTTACTTGATTGGTTAAAAGGGCGGTGGGGAGATTTAAAAGATTTAGCAAATACGGAAATATCTTTGGAAAGTTTGGCAGTTCAATCACAAATTAGTCAGTACGCTAAACTTACAGCAAATATTAGAGCGGAACCAACATTAAGGAGAAAAATTAGAGACAAAATTAATCCTTATACTGAAAGTTTAATTGAGGCTCTGAATAGTTTTATTCGTGATGGTAAAAAGAAACTTGGTTCTGGTTCGGAGCTGGTAATAATTGCTGATAGTTTAGACCGAATTGTACCAATTGTTCAGCCGGACGGACGTAGCAATCATGATGAAATTTTTGTAGACCGCAGCGCTCAATTGAAGGGGTTAGATTGTCATACAATTTATACAATTCCTATTTCAATGGTCTATTCTAATCAGGCGCCAAATCTCAAAATTGAATATGACGATCCACAGGTTTTACCAATGATTATGGTGGAGACTCCAGAGGGGAAAGTTTACGATTTGGGAGTCGCTAAAATTAGGGAAATTATTGATAGACGAGTTAGTAAAGTTAATCCAGATTTATCTTTAGAAACGGATGTATTTGAAAGTCGAGAAGTTTTAGATAGATTTTGTTTAATGAGTGGGGGTCATGTCCGGGATTTAATGTTATTAATGCAAAGTGTAATTAAACGTGCCGGGGGTAAATTACCGATTTCTGCCAAAGTAGTACAAAGAGCTATTACGGAGGCAAGACTTCCTTATAAAAGATCGGTTCAACAAGAAGAATGGCAAATATTAGTTAATGTTTTTCGTTCTAAAAGTATATTAAATAATCAGCAACACCGGGATTTATTGTTTAATCGTTGTTTGCTGGAATATACTTTCTTAGATGAAGAGGGAGAAAAGCAAACTTGGTATGATGTTCATCCTTTGATTAAAGGTGTTCGTGAATTTAAGGAGTTGTTAGAATGAAGCTTTAAAGAAGTCAGAAGTCAGATTTAGATCCCCCCTAACCCCCCTTAATAAGGGGGGAACTGCTTATGCTTAAAAAAGGTGGAATTGCTTAATAAGGGGGCAGTTTCAAAGTCCCCCTTTTCAAGGGGGATTTAGGGGGATCATAAATGTACTTCATTTTTATGAGAAATGCGATACTCAAATAAATTAATTTTTACCCACCAGAGCATTTTTCATCACAGGATTTCTCGAA
>NZ_RCBY01000355.1 GCF_003838195.1 Okeania hirsuta | reverse complement strand
CTTCACTCCGCTTTATTACCCGCGTGTCGTTATTCAACCAGCCGTTAAAACGGGCACTGCGTACTTCCTCCCGAAGCTTTTTAGGTTTAGTAATTTATTAATTAGATCTATTTTGAATATTCTACCTGTTTCTTACTTCTAAAAATTGATGTTTTTTTTACACCTATATGCAGCTTTTTTTGCTAAATCTTTTGTTGAGTTGGTATTGGACGAGAACAAAATGGGGGTCATGTATTTTTTAATACACAAGGCTTTTGAAAATTAACTCTTGGGATTTATTAATAAAAAAGCTTTAAAACTTATCTAACAATAAAATTTGTGTTAAAGCGTCGTGAATACCTATTTCTGCCATCGGAGAAAGTTCCTCCCCAAATTGAAAATTGAATACAGGAATTAATATCCACCAAGCGGGAGGTACGTAACTGTAAATAGGGTCTGCTGAAAAAATTGGTTGGTGGAGGTAGGACACGGGGACGCGGAGACGCGGAGACGGGTCGATGTGTGGGGAACAGGCAACAGTTTCGGCCATTTTATGTGAAGAAATTTTCTTGAATTTCAGCAGAAAATTTCAGTAAATTGATGCCAATAAGAGCCAAGAACGACGATATAATACCAAATTCACGCAAAGGCAGTTACATCTTAATTTGTGATTTATTCCTAAAAGAAAAAATTATAAATTCTATAAATTCTAAAATTTCCACCTTTTTTCCTCTTTAATATTTATGTTTTTCTTTCTCTGTTCCCAGCTTCGGTGTTCCCTGTTCCCTGTGTCTTCACGCTTTGCAATATTTTATGAAATTGGTATAAACTGAATATAAAAAGCTCATAAGCCTTAGCTATACTGACTTTTAGCTTTATTCAGCAAGCCCTAAATAAACTGACTGAGAGCAAGTAGCGATAGAGGATCTACAACTTGCCCCACACAATTTTTAAGGTGAGGAAGGGGTGGAGCGTAATTGTAATAACCAACAAGTAATTCAGGCGAGTCCCAAGGGCGATAAACATCAACAAAAATGACTAACTTGGCTTCAGACATTGGTTTTGCTAGGTCAGGGGTAAGTTGGAGGAGAGGGAGCGATCGCAAATTCAACAATTTCCAGTTTGCTACGAACTCTGCTACTCTTCTGCCTGCACCATAATCACTGTAGAAAATATTCCCATAACCTATTATTAATATTTCAGCCATTATTTATCTGCACTCTACCTTTTGCCTTCTCACATTATTGAACTATTAGGTTATGACTTTTGAAGATATTAATAGTTCTTTCTAATAATTCATCTGAAGGAGGTTCTGTTGTTTTGAGTTGATAATCATATCCTAGTTGTTGCCATTTGTATTCTCCCATTTTATGAAAGGGTAAAACTTCAACTCTTTCAACATTATCAAAAGGCTCTATAAATTCAGCTAATCCAGTTACATTATCAATGGGATCTGTCAAGTCAGGGACTAACACAAACCTTATCCATGTTGGCTTATGAATTTCGTTGAGATACCGAGCAAAATTAAGGGTTGGTTCCAGAGAAACATTGGTTACTTTCTGGTAAATTTTTGGATCAAAAGATTTAATATCTAATAATACCAAATCTGTATATTCTAAAACAGATTTAGCAACGTTCAAATGGACATATCCCGATGTATCTAAAGCAGTATGAATTCCTAGCAGACGACATCTTTGAAAAATTTCTTTGACAAATTCAGGCTGCATCAGAGGTTCACCACCAGTTACCGTGACACCGCCACCAGAAAATTTAAAGTAAGACTGATATTTTTCAATTTCTAAAATCAATTCATCAACAGACATTGACTTGCCATTTTCCGTATGACGACAATCAGCATTATGGCAGTATAAACATCTTAAGGGACAACCTTTAGTAAAAATAACAAATCGAATTCCCGGACCATCGACCGTCCCACAAGTCTCTATTGAATGAATAATGCCAGTCGATCCCATGTAAATTACTCCTCTCGAAAATGCCTAAGTCCTGTTTTTATTATTGGAGATTGGAGAGGTGAACAGCTGTTCACCCCTACAAAATAATCAGCGATCGAGAAACTTTATCCTTTCTAACCTTTTCTTTCCTCCTGCCTCCTGCCTTCTGCCTTCTACAACTGATTGTGGAATGTTCGGTTAATCACATCTAATTGTTGTTCACGACTCAGTTTAATGAAGTTAACTGCATAACCTGATACTCGAATAGTCAACTGAGGATATTCTTCAGGACGGTTCATTGCATCTAGCAAAGTTTCTCGGTTGAGAACGTTAATATTGATATGATGTCCCGTGTCGTGGAAATAACCATCTAACATTCCTACCAAATTGTTGACTTTTCCATCGTCAGTTTTCCCTAATGCTTCTGGCACAATAGAGAATGTGTATGAAATTCCATCTTTAGCATTTTCATAAGGTAATTTGGCAATGGAAGCCATAGAAGCGATCGCTCCTTTAGTATCTCGTCCGTGCATGGGGTTTGCTCCCGGTGCAAATGGTTCTCCTGCTTTTCGTCCATCAGGTGTGCTGCCAGTTTTCTTACCATAAACCACATTTGAGGTAATAGTTAAAATTGACTGAGTAGGTGTTGCATGACGATAGGTTTTGTTTTTGCGGATTTTATCCATAAAACTGCTTAAAACGCCAGAAGTGATTTCGTCAACCCGCTCATCATTATTGCCAAACTTTGGATAATCTCCTGTCACTTCGTAATCAACCGCTAACCCCTCTTCATTCCGAATAACTTTGACACTTCCATATTTAATTGCCGCCAGCGCATCTCCTACCACAGACAAACCAGCTATTCCACAAGCCATAGTTCGATATACATCGCGGTCGTGTAATGCCATTTCTAAAGTTTCGTAGCAATATTTATCGTGCATATAATGAATGACATTCAGACTATTAACATACAATTTCGCTAACCAGTCCATCAAAACATCAAACTTAGCTTTCACTTCTTCATAATCTAGGTACTCACTGGTAATAGGAGCATAAGCAGGGGCAATTTGATCGCCATGTTTTTCATCCTTACCACCATTAATAGCGTAGAGTAACGCTTTTGCTAGATTAACTCGTGCCCCAAAAAACTGCATTTGTTTACCAATTCTCATTGCCGAGACACAACAAGCGATACCATAATCATCCCCAAATTCTGGACGCATTAAGTCATCATTTTCATACTGAATAGAACTGGTATCAATGGAAACCCTAGCACAATATTGTTGAAAAGCGCGGGGCAACTGTTCAGACCAAAGAATCGTTAAATTTGGCTCAGGTGCAGGTCCTAAATTGTAGAGAGTATGCAAGAAACGGAAACTATTTTTAGTCACGAGGGGACGACCATCTGTTCCCATTCCACCAATTACTTCTGTCACCCAAACCGGATCTGCTGCAAATAACTGATTATATTCAGGAGCGCGCAAAAAGCGAACCATCCGCAGTTTCATCACGAATTGATCGATTAATTCTTGAACTTCAGCTTCAGCGATCGCTCCTGATTTCAAATCCCTTTCAATGTAAATATCCAGGAAACTAGAGACACGTCCTAAAGACATAGCTGCACCATTTTGCTCTTTAACAGCAGCTAAATATCCGAAATACGTCCATTGTACAGCTTGTTGACTATTCGTTGCGGGATTTCCCAAATCAAAACCATAACTTGCTCCCATGGTTTTCAATTTTTTCAAGGCTTTGATTTGGTCTGATATTTCTTCTCGTAAACGAATTACTTCCTCATCCATGACATCGTATTCAAGGGAATACAACTGTTCCTGTTTATCTTCAATCAGAAAATCAACCCCATATAGGGCAATGCGACGATAATCTCCAATGATACGTCCCCGTCCATAGGAATCAGGTAAACCTGTGATAATGCCAGAGTGACGAGCTTTCCGCATTTCCCGGGTATAAGCATCGAAAACCCCGTCATTATGGGTTTTACGATATTGAGTAAACACTTCATGGGTTTGAGGATCTATTTGATAACCATAAGCTTCTAAAGATTTCTCAACCACTCGAATGCCCCCAAAAGGCATAATTGCCCTTTTGAGGGGTTTATTCGTTTGTAAACCGACAATTTTTTCTAAATTTTGATTGATGTAACCTGCCCCGTAAGCAGTAATACCAGAAGGGATTTTCGTTTCTGCATCTAAAATGCCTTTTTCCCGTTCTTGGTTCATTAATTCTTTAACTTCAGTCCAGAGAAAGTCTGTTGATTCACTGATGTTTTCCAGAAAAGATTCATCCCCTGTATATGGAGTATAATTTTTCTGAATAAAATCTCTAACGTTAACTTCTTTTGTCCACGTTCCTTGTTTAAATCCTTGCCATGCTTCGTCTTTTGAAGTTATTTTGCTTTGTAGTTGCGAGAGGTTTTGTTCCGTATTAATATTGCTAACCATAAAACTTTATTGAGTGTATTTCTATTCTTTAACACCCACCTCCTTCACTATTATTATCCAACTATTTTTTGCTAATTGAACTATCACTTAAAGTTTTTTTACAAAACTTGATTTTGGCACATAACAAAAACTTGAGAAAATAACTGCTAAATTAAAAAAAAATTGTCAATAAAACTTTTAAACTTTAATTAACAAAAATATGTTGAATTTGTGCTAAAGCATCTGTAATTCCTTGAGCTGTTTCCCTCGAAAAATCTTCCCCAAATTCAAAATTAACTGCGGGTATTAATATCCACCAACTCGGAGGTACATTTTTATAAACAAATTGACTAAGAGCAAGTAGCGATCGCGGATCTCCTGTATGCCCAATATTTAAACCCTGACTCTCAAGTTCCCCCGTTTCTAGAGTGTGTGGAGTGTGGGGAACGCAAAGTTGATGTATCTGTAAACCTTGTTCAGAAGTTGCCGGATAAACATCAACAAAAATAACTAATTCTGCTTGAGATATAGGTTCTGCCAATTCTGGAGTAAGTTGATGAACTGGGAGCGATCGGATGTTCTGAAATTCCCACTCTGCTACTAACTCTGCCACCCGTTGACCAGCACCATCATCACTGCGGAGAGTATTACCGTAACCTATTACTAATATTTCAGTCATAATTTATAAGTATTTTTGTATTGCAGTAATTAAATTATAAGTAGACATCTCCAAAAATAAAAATATAGCAATGTGCGCTGGCATATTTACAAATTGTAGGAATTGTCCAATAGCTAAAAGTCTTATATTATTCCAACGGAGATGCTGCGCAAACAGATTTTTATTCCCCCTATTGCCTCACAGGAGTGCGCATTCCGCAAGCGAGCTGGCATAGTCGCGGGGTCGCACCGCTGTTGCCTTCCGGAGCTGTTGCCTGCGCGCAGCGCTATAAAATCAATTATCGTATAGAAATTGTGTGACTCGTTGGCCACTAAACCAGGAAACTGGGTATAAATGGCCGTTCCA
>NZ_RCBY01000354.1 GCF_003838195.1 Okeania hirsuta | reverse complement strand
CCAAGTAATGCGTGAACACCCCCGTTGACGGTGGGGTATTAAACCCACAAAGAAAATGATAATTTCTAGCGTCAGTAAGGGCAAACAGCCGTTTGCTTCTATAATATTGACTTTTATTACTAAATGTTGAATTATACCAATGCTACCGGATTTGATATCAGTGGATACTCTATATCCTAGCTTAGGAAGACAACAAAACCCAAAGCAATTCAGCGTTCCGACAAAGTAAAAGACTTACTAAAATTAAAAAGGGATAATTTTGAGGTTTTTAGGGGCGATAATGTTGTGCTTTGCGATCGCTGTTTGAGATCTGCCAAAATAGATAATGTATTTTGGAGATAATTTCTCGAACTAGCTTCTGACCCTATGAACTTAGACCCAAATTCAATATACTCTTATCAAGTCGGCGGTAGTCTACCTGTGGATGCTCCCACTTATGTCCAACGACAGGCAGACGAGCAACTTTTTGATGGCCTAATGATGGGAGAGTTTTGTTATGTCTTAAACTCCCGCCAAATGGGTAAGTCTAGTCTGCGAGTCCAAACTATGCGACGTTTACACGCATCTGGGGTTGTTTGTGCCGCTATAGATTTAACGGCCATCGGTAGTCAGGATATTACTTCGGAACAGTGGTATGCGGGAATAGTCTATAGTTTGGCCAGTAGTGTAGACTTATTGGATCGGTTTGATATTTTGAGTTGGTGGAGCGATCGCTCTTTTCTTTCTGCTTTACAACGTTTAAGTCATTTTATTGAGCAAGTTTTACTGAGGGAAATTCGGGAAAGTATTGTAATTTTTATTGATGAAATTGATAGTATTCTCAGTTTGAATTTTAATGTTGATGATTTTTTTGCTTTGATTCGTTTTTGTTATAATCAACGGGCTGAAAATTCTGATTATCAACGTTTATCTTTTGCTTTATTGGGAGTGGCAACACCGTCTGATTTGATTAAAAATCGGCATATTAGTACGCCTTTTAATATTGGTAAAGCTATTGAGTTAGAGGGGTTTAATTTTGATGAGGCTAAACCTTTAGTTGCGGGTTTTTCTGGTATTTTTAATGATGGTATGGCAGTGTTGAAAGAGGTATTAAATTGGACTGGTGGGCAACCATTTTTAACTCAAAAAGTTTGTCAAGTAATTTTATCTTATTGTAGAGAGGTTAAGTTTAATATTTCTAGAGAAAATGAGGTAGGGTTAGTGGCAGAAATTGTTCGGTCACAAATTATTGAAAATTGGGAAGCAAAGGATGAACCTGAACATTTAAAGACTATACGCGATCGCTTACTTTACGGCAGTCATAGTCAGGGTAAGTTACTATTATTATATCGACAGATATTACAGCAGGGAAATATTAAGGCGAATCATCAACAGTTTCATAGAGAATTACGACTGACTGGGGTGGTAGTAAAACAGAAAGGAAAGTTAAGGGTTTATAACAAAATTTATGCAGAGGTTTTTAATCTGAATTGGGTGGAAAATAAATTACGCGAAGCAGGTTTAGTTTTAGAAGAAAAAGTAGAGGCAGTATATTCAGAGACTGAAATTAAAGAGATTGATAAAATTACGAATGATGCTTTATCAGAGTTTGAATTTAATCAAATAGAGGCATTAATTCTAGCAATACAGGCAGGACAGAAGTTAAAAAAATTAGTTTTGCATAATTTGTCTTTAAAAGAATATCCGACTATCGCCCCAATATATACTTTACAAAAAACTCTTGCTCAGATTAGTCAAAAAAATCAATTTATTAGTCATCAAATTGGAGTTAAAGATATCAACTTTAGCCCAGATGGAGAATATTTAGCTATTGCAGAAATCAATGGCACAATTTTATTACAGCAATTATTAAATCCCCACTCAATACAACTAAAAGGTGACGAAAATGAAGTTTTGTGTGTGAAATTCAGCCCCAATGGTAAACACTTAGCAACAGCAGGAGAAGAAGGCATAATTCGAGTTTGGAATTTACAAGGTCAACAGATAAATCAGTTTAATGGTAATCAAGGTGCAGTTAATGAAATTAGATTTAGTCTAGATGGAAAATATTTCGCAACAGTAGCAGAAAATGGAGTACAACTCTGGAATATTTCACGGCAAACGCATTCGCGATCCGGAACATCATCCCTCAAGCAACGAAATATTCATTCAAGTTGGAAAACTACTGTAAGTTTTACCCGCGATGGTGAATGTATTGCAGTTTCAGTCAGAGAAAATACAGTCAGACTGTGGAAGGGATTAAAACGACAACCTACAGAATTGAAAGCAAATTACATTGAAGAGTTTGGTCTGACAAATGTAAAAATGAGTTGGAGCGGAGAATATCTGCTTTGTATTGGTAAAAAAGGAATTTTGCGACTCTGGGATTTTCCTAAACGGCAATTGTTTGACTGGGAAACTGAGCAAACAGAGATTAACAATATTTGTTTTAGCCCCAACGACCGCTATATTGCTACAGCAGGAGCAGATGGAATAACCAAAATTTGGGAATTATCTGGAAATTTATTAACTCAGTTTCATGCTGACCGTAACTCAGTTACAGATCTCAGTTTTACCTCAGACGGAAAACAAATTGCCACGGTGGGTGCTGACGGCACAATTCGCACCTGGAATATATTTCCGAAACAACAGACTCAATGGAAAACTCAACAAGGCAGAGTTTTGAGTGTTAGTTTTAGTCTCACTGGAAAAATAGCTACGGGAGGAGAAGATGGCAGCGTCAAAATTTGGAATTTGTCTGGTCAAATATTACATCAGTGGAAAAGTGGTCGAGGTAGACTCACTAGCATCAGTTTCAGTCCTGATGGCAAATATCTAGCTACAGCAGGACGTAATAATATTTCAATTTGGAGTGAAGAAGGGCAACTTATCAGTCAATGTCACCCCCATCAAGACCTGATATTAGAAGTAAAATTTAGTCCCAATGGCACATCCCTAGTAGCAGTGGGAGCAAATGGCACAGCTATATTACGCAACTTGGAAGGAAAACAATTAGCGATACTAAAGCGCAGTAATCGGAGAATTATTGCCAGTGTTAGTTTTAACTCAGAAGGCGATCGTATTGTTACAGGTGGGTGGGATGGAAAGGTCTGCATCTGGAATCTGTCTGGGCAACTTTTAGCAAATTGGAATGCTCATCGGGATAAGGTCAGAAGTGTGAGTTTTAGCGTTGATGGGGAGCAAGTTACTTCTGCGGGTAGGGAGAAGGTGAAAGTTTGGAATATATCTGGGCAACTTTTAACTGAGTGGAGCGTGCATCAAGGAAAATTGGTGGATGTGTGTTTTAGTTTGGATTGGCAACGAGTGGCAACGGTGGGAAGTGACTATACTGTTATATTGTGGGATTTTTCTGGGCGCAAATTAGCACAGTGGGATACTCCAGAAATGGAATTAACAAGTATTAGTTTTAGCAATAATGGTAAATATTTGGTTGCTGGTGGGAAAAATAGTATGGTTTGTCTATGGCGAGTTGAAGGTTTGGATGAACTTTTGGTGAGGGGTTATGAGTGGTTACAGGATTATTTTGTTACTCATCCTGAAGAATTGGAAAAGTTGGAGGTATCTGAGAATCAAAATGGTGTGGTTGAAAATGTCGATTTAAGTAATGTTGTTTCTCTAGGAATAGATAGCTCACCCGCAGATATTCCTGTTAGTGTTAGTCTTCATTCTAATTATGAAATTAACTATATTAGGTTACGGGATTTATTATCAGCAGGAAAATGGCGAGAAGCAGATTTAGAAACTACTGCGATTATGCTGAAAATAGCTGGTCGAGAATCAAAAGGTTGGTTAAGAGGGGAAGATATTATCAATTTTCCCTGCCATGATTTACTGACAATAGATAATCTGTGGGTGAGATATAGTAATGGTAAATTTGGCTTGAGTATTCAGAAAGAAGTTTGGCAAAATTGTGGTGCAACTCAAGATAGTAGTTATCAAATTAACGATCTGGAAATTTATAATAATTTCAGTGAAAAATTAGGCTGGAAAATAGGAGAAAAACTTTTAACTTATGAGGAATTGAATTTCGATATAAATGCCCCAAACGGTCATCTTCCTGGAGGAATATTGAATTGGTTATGGTTTAGTTTTTATCTAGGAAAATCTAAGCTTTTCAGCGAGGAAACTATTTGGTGGGATATTCTTTCTGCTATAGCAATGAAATTAGATATCTGTCAGTCTGACAAATTAGTAAAAATTTATCAATCTGATCAAGAATGATTTTTAGGTGAATTTTTAGTACATGACAAAGTAGTAAAAATTTATCAAGGTGATATTACTAACTTAGAAGTAGATATTATTGCTAGTAGTATAGGTGGTCTAGTGTATGACCGAATTCGACAAATTACTGGGGAAGATATTTGGAAAGACATGATGAAATTGAGAATAGAAATGAGGAATTCCACTTTGTCATCTTTCAGAGATGTAGTCATAACAAACGCTGGCAAACTCCAAGCGAAAAAAATACTTTATGGATTATTAATAAGTTCACATGAAGAGGTAATTCAAGAACTACTTTATACTTGCATGAAAATCGCTCATAAACTCAGTTTTAAAACAATTGCTTTTCCTTTATTTGGCAGTGGATTAGGTGTTTTATCTGCTCAAAAAGCTTGGCAAATTATCTTGTCACAAATAATCAAAAATTTATCTGATGAAAATCAAACAGTCAGAGAAGTTACTATCTGTATATATAACCGAAAAATTGTAGAAGAAATTGACGTTAGAGAGACACTAAAACAAATTCAAAACTTAGGTTGGGAATCGTTATTGTAATGGTTAAAAATTACAGCAGTTTTCTAGTTGATGAGGTACAAAGTTTTATTGCTCTAGGGAACAGGCAACAGGGAACAGGCAACAGGGAATATAGGAATAAATAGTCTTATAGCTGTACCTTACTATGCTCAAAAGTGCTGTAATATAGCAGGGAACAGGGAACAGGGAACAGGGAACAACAAACAAATGAATAAAAATTATGGCGTTGCACAGTGACGAATGATTTGAGATTTTTGATTGAATTGGATTGTGGATTTGAGAATTGCTAGAATGATTAATTAATGGTTTTTTTTTAGTCAAAATCTCAACCAATTTTTGGCAATATCATTCCATAATGTGCAACCCCAAATTTCCGGCATTGCACAGTGACGAATGATTTGAGATTTTTATTGAATTAAATTTTGGATTTGAGAATTGCTAGAATGATTAATTAATGGTTTTTTTTAGTCACAATCTAAACTAATTTTTGGCAATATCATTCCATAATGTGCAACCCCAAATTTCCTGTAGATATTCACCCTTGATTTTACACAAACGATACCAGCGGACATGATATTATTCAGCAAACCCTAGATTAGTCTTAAACTGTACCTAACGATCCTGAAATTTTCTGTATTCTTTTTTAAAACTGGTATAATACCAATTTAATAAATGTTTGCTACAAATAGCTAGGCTATTTTTTATCATTTTCTTTGTGGGTTTAATACCCCACCGTCTACACGGTGTTCAAAATT
>NZ_RCBY01000353.1 GCF_003838195.1 Okeania hirsuta | reverse complement strand
ACTACCAATGGTTCTGAGTAATTCTCGAAAGCGATCGCTCATTTAATTTTTCTCTCTGGTTAATTAGGTATTTATTTTTTGATTTTGTTTAGTTAGTTTACAGCAGTTTTGGAGTTGATCGGGTACAAAATTTTAGGACTTTAGGGAGTAGCAAGTAGGGAGTAGGGAGTAGGAAAAAAAGATTAACCTTAAAACTGTACCTCACGCTTCCTAAAAAGTGCTGTAATATAGCGCTACGCGCAAGTCAAAAGTCAAAAGTCAAAAGTAATCCCTGACTAACTTTGAGCTGCTTGGTGCGCGTTCCCTCACAGGAGTCAGCATTCCGCAAGCGAGCCGTCGTCGTCGCGGGGTCGCATCCGCATTTATAAATGTCCGCGCCCTATTTGCGTAGTGCCATACTCCACTGTCACCCGTAATGTCAATAGACATTGACGTGAAAATTCAAAATAAAATCAATTCTTATCCATAAATTATCAATTATTTCTCCTTGTTATATCATGTTCCCCTCCGGGGGAGCTACGCTAACGGACGGGTCAGTTATAATGAACCTTCTGCCTTCTAACCTTGCTCTTTTCCTTCAGCATAGCTGCCCTCTGCCTTCTGCCTTTGGTCTACAGATATTATAAGTATTCAACCGAACATGATATTACCTATCCCTTGTTCCCTCTTTTGGAGGAGATGTCTAATGCTAAAGTTAAGATTTAAACCCCAGCTCTAACATTCTCCTGACTACTGACTCCTGACTACTGACTTCTTCAACACTGTGGTTTGATTAATTTGCTGTGGAATTAATTCTTTTACTAGCTCCCAGAAATATTCTATCGGAGGAATTTGTATCCGATCGCTAGTTGTCACCACCACCACCTCACGACTCCAAACAGAATCTCTTATTGATGATACCTTAGAAGTACTCGGAGTTACTCCTATTGTTTTTATGGCAAGAGTGGGGTCGAGTTTAACATCTATTAAAGCTGAATGAGGTAGCAGAGCAATTAAATTTCCTTGTCGTACTACTCCTCGGAAAGCATCGAGGGTATTTAGTTCTAATGCTGCATTGAGTTTTGCCCCTAGTCGCTCAAATTGCTCTTTAACTAATCTTTGCATTCCGTAGCCATCTTTGAAAACTACTTGAGGATAGCGAATAAGTTCAGTCCAGGGAATTTGTTCGTATTTTGTGAGGGGATGGTTAGCTGCCATTAATACTTCTATCGGTTCAGTGTAGAGAACATCTACTACCATTTCTGGACTGGTAGTAAATAAGCGGTTATTCATTACTATTGCTATATCTACTAGACCGTCTTTGAGAACTTTCAAAGTGCGATCGCTTCCTAGAGCAGTTACCCGCAATTTTACTTCTGGATAGTGGCGACAAAATCTTTGCAAAACTGGAGGGAGGTAAGCAGCACAAACAGAGTGAATAGCTGCAACACAAAGTTCTGGTTGTTTTCCGGCAAGCATTTCTGTTATTTCTTGGGTAGCACTTTCCCAAGCTTGACAAATTTTCTTAGCGTAAGGCCATAAGCATTCTCCTGCTAGAGTGAGTTTGGCTTGACTGCTACGGTGAAATAGGGGAGTACCCACTTGATTTTCTAGAGCTTGCACTTGTCGGCTAACTGTTGATTGAGTGACGTTACATATTCGCGCTGCTTGTTGAAAGCTACCTGTTTCTGCAACACAAAGAAATGCTTGCAACTGCTCTAACCGCATAGAGTTTTGATTCAACTATTATTTACCAGCCTTTGATTATAGCAGATTTATTTTTTTCATTTAGTAGACTAGGATACACCTTCTCAAAATGAATTATACCAAATCTCAAAAAGTTTGCTATATATCTTTAGAGACTGTTTGTAAAGTTTTGTAGTATACAATGATTGACCTTTAAACTGTAACAACTTGGTTATTTATCCCAGATTTATAGGCTGAAATACCCAATTTGCCAGGGGTAAAAACACTTCATAATTCTTTACAAACGACCTCTTACTAATGGGGAGGTAGGGAGATGGGGACATGGGGAGATGGTAATCAAATATAGCATTAAGTACCTAAGCAAAATTATTTACCTATCCCAATTCTCTGCGCTCTTTAGAAGTTCAAGAATTCAATTTGTATAAATGTGTAATTAATTTTGCACAACCACTTACTATTTAGAAATGGTATTAGGTAACAGTGGTAAGAATGTTAGATTTTATCATATTTGATTATATTTTTGGTTTGAAAAATCCTGCAAAAAAAATCTTTGTTTGTAGTTGCACTTTAGCACTGTAAGAATCAGACCTCTAACTACAGGCTTTTCTTTTTTCTGTAGAATAATAATAGTTTTTATTCCTATTATATTATACTAGTTAAAAAAATAATGCTTGTGGATATATCTGCCTATTTCTCTCTTTTAATTACTGCATTATAGATCAAAATGAGATTTTATGGCACAATATAATACTTGGATTTAATAGGAGTTATTTATGGTATTTTATTGGTTAAAATCACAGTATATTTCTAGGAATAGCCTCATTTTTTTAGGCGTTAAGATAGCTCAATTACAGCAGATAAAAATCTGTAATTTAAAACATAAATCAGCTTTGTTAAAAATGTTTAAAAAGAACTCGATATTGATTGCTGGATTAACTATATTATCACCTATTTTTACCACTATTTCTGCCTCTGCTGCCGAAAATCTTATAATTTCTATTCCTGCTCTCGACATTACAGATCCAATCGTAGTTTCTTTGCCACCTTTTCAACTAAAAATACCAATTGAATCTATCGAAAGGTTTGCTAAAGAAGGAGAATTTAGCAAAGAATTTACCTTTTATTCTGAGCTGCTCACAACAGAAGAAACAAAAGAAATACAGACAGTTCTGAAAAAACAAAAACAAGAACTAAGAGAACTTTTTCAAAACCGTTTTGATGTTAATCCTACTATTGTCAACACATTTATGGAAGAACCAGCAGGACAAGAAGTTCTGAAAAGATTAGGTAAAATCCTGAAAACTGGAGAAAATAAAAATGGGAGTGCAGCTCTCCAAACAGCTTTTCAGTTAGCTCTTGCAGAACCAGATGGTTTGACTATTATTAATGTGTTGAAAAATTTTCCTGGAGATTTGTTAATAGAACTTGAAGAAGGTATCAATTTAACTGAAGAATTAATCGAAAGATTTGTAGAAGAACGCTTGATTGTAATAGAGCTACAAAATCAAGCTCAAGAACGATCGCTTAGTGAGAATAAAATTGATTTTAATAATTTTCCAGATTTAAGACAACCAGGAAATATAAGATGGGAAAAACAATCTATTACCTTTAGAAATCCTAATCGCGACCGCTCTTCTCCAGCAAATATTTATCTGCCAAAAAGTTCTGGAAATAAATTAATTCCTGTAATAGTTATTTCCCATGGTTTAGGTTCAGACCTAAATAGCTTTGCCTATCTTGCCGAACATTTAGCATCTCATGGTTTTGCAGTAATAGTACCAGAACATATTGGTTCAAATGCAGAAAAACTTGAAAATATCTTTGCAGGTTTTAGCAGACCTGTAGATGGAATGGAATTTATTAATCGCCCACTAGATATTAAATATTTACTGGATGAATTAGAGGCAAAAATAAACTCCGATCCAATCTGGCGAGGTCAGCTAAATTTTAAACAAGTGGGAATAGTAGGTCAATCTTTTGGCGGTTATACTGCTTTAAGTCTTGCAGGTGCTCCCCTAGACCTAGAAGATCTACGAAAAGATTGCCAATCTGAAGATACTAAATTTATCTTTAATTTATCTCTATTATTACAGTGTCAAACGAGTAATTTACCAGCAGAAATAACCGAAAATTTACGAGATGAACGTATCACAGCAGCTATTGCAATAAATCCAATTAGTAGTGGTGTATTTGGACCTGAAAAAATTAGTAAAATTGCAATACCCTTGATGATTGTTGCTAGTACTAGAGATATTTTTGCTCCACCAATTCCAGAGCAAATTTATCCATTCATTAGCTTAACTACTACAGATAAATATTTAGTTATTAGTGAACCAGCAACTCACTTTTCGTTTATTGCTGTAGAAGAAGAAGAGGAAGTTTCTATAGAACTACCAATCAAATTAATTGGTCCCGATCCTACTTTAGCTTATCCTTTTATCCAGGTACTAGGTTTAGCCTTTTTTCAAGCTTATCTGATAAATCAATCTCAATCATTACCATATCTAAGTGGGTCTTATCTACAATATATTAATCAACAACCATTTACTTTCGGTGTATTACAGTCTCTCACAGAAGACGATCTACAACAGGCGATCGACAATTTTTCCAAACGATTTAGTAATACTAATTAGGGTTTGCATATAGAAAGTCTTTTTGTTAGGGTAGGGAGTAGGCAGTAGGCAATAGTTAAGAGTTAAGAGTTAGGATTTAGGGAAGTTGTAGAAGAGGTAGTCATTCATCATTGCCCCTAGCCCCCCAGGGAACAAAACTGTAAGCAGTCAGCCGTCAGCTAAAAGCGCATAAACTGATGACTGAAAGCTGAAAGCTAAATGCTTACACAAAACTTTCTTTTGCCCCCCTGTTTCACCGGGGGAGATGTTAACCTAGTACGCTAAACTATTCAACGTCAGTTTCAAAGATCGCAAATCGTAGCCGAGCTGCCGACTCTTCTATTTCTACCAAAGACTCAATACTAACAAGTACTTTTTGTTCAATTCCTAACAGTTGCGCGGCTCGAGCAACAGCGGCTTTTTCCTTCTCGTGATACACTCCATCGGCACGGCTCATTTTGATCGCTTGGTACAACATACAACAGCGAAAATTTAGAGAAAAATCATAATGCATACCGCCCAATAGCTCTTCGATGTCCGCATTTTTTCCATCGAAATTTAGGACATTTTCTTCGATCAGGTCAGATGGTGTTCCCAGCAGCTGCTGTTCTTCCAGAAACCAATCTAATTCTTTCTGTGCTAACTCACCATCAGCACTAGCGATCGCCACTATTACTTTCAGATAGTTTCTCGCTACATCAGTATTGATAGGTCTAGTGACGTTATACATCCTCTTGCCATATGGCGTCTGTTTATAACTTGTTGCAGTAGTCATTGTGTCACCCTTTATCATTTACTCTTGCCAGGCAAGCTCTCAGCTTTTCAGCTAAAACCGGAACATTTGGCTCTCGCATCATCGTAACATGGTTACCAGGAACAAAATCAAGCTCTACTGCTCCATCAGCAAACTGGGCGTTGCTGAAATGTAATGGTAAGTAGCTGAAGGTAAAATTGAAAAACTTATGTTTTGCGTTGATACTTAATCTAAAAATCATTACCACTCAGCAACGCCACAAAATTTCTTTCCCGTGTTTCAACATTGTTCAAATAACGGTTAATTTCATCGTGGCCAACTTTTTCCAGATTGTCCGCAAGATTTTTGAGAGTGTAATTTTTCTGACTACTTATTAAATACTGACAATAATATTTTATATAATTAGGGCTTGCTGATTAAATCTAAAAGTATTTACAGATAAAGGTTTTAGCCTTTTTTTG
>NZ_RCBY01000352.1 GCF_003838195.1 Okeania hirsuta | reverse complement strand
TTGAGCTTTCCTTGTGACACTTTAGATTTTACAGCATTCTCCACCCACCAAAGCCAAAAAACAAAGTATGTCACAAAAAGTAAAGTAGCTCAGAAACCTCTTTTATTCTGCCTACTGCCTTTATCTAACAATAAATGTTAACGCCTACCTACTTATAACAAATCCGGTGATCAAAAATACTTTATAGGATAGACTAGTCGGTTTATAACTTAAAAAATCCCCAAAAACCTTGTTCTGTAAGGATTCTAGATATTAGGAATTAAAAATGCTTAGAATTATTGCTCTGTCTAGGTTGGAGCGATTTTTTCCCTCTATTTAGCGACAACTCTGATGTAAGATTAAATTCTCTCCCCATCTCCCCTACACCCTACCTCCCCATCTGCACAATCATCAGACTCTATAAACCGGATTTAGTATTACCTGTATTTCTCATTAATTTGAGCAAACCTAGTTAACTATCAAATAGCTAACCGCACTTCTAACAATCAAAAACTCAAACTTAGGAAACCATTACAGAAGTCAGTAATCTTTCCACAATTGTTTGAGCACGTCTTCCTCCTGCTGGTATCAAACGATGGGAAAGGACATAGGGAGAAAGAAATTTCACATCATCAGGAATAGCGTAATCTCTTCCAGCAAGAAACCCTAAAGCTTGAGCTGCTCGATGCAAAGCAACTGTTCCACGAGGACTAACACCCAGTGTAACTTCTTCATCTTCCCGCGTTGCTCTTACTAATCGGAGAATATATTTTTGTAAAGACTCATCTACTTTCACTAGACTACACAAACGACGCAACTCTTCGACTTCCTCTAAAGTAATACAAGCTTTTAGTGTACTTAATCCTACTCCCTCAGAAATTCTTTGTAGCATCTGTAACTCTTCAGATTCTGTAGGATAGCCTAATGTCAGAGATAAACTAAAACGATCCATTTGTGCTTCCGGCAGTGGAAATGTCCCCTGATATTCAATAGGGTTCTGAGTTGCAATGACAAAAAATGGCTTAGGAACAGAACGCGAAACCCCATCTATAGTAACCTGTTTTTCCTCCATTACTTCTAATAGAGCAGACTGAGTACGCGGGGTAGCACGATTAATTTCATCTGTCAATAGCACATTGGCAAACACCGGACCTGGTAGAAATTCAAATTTTCCACTGCTAGGGTTCCAAATATTAGTACCAGTAATATCGGTAGGTAGTAAATCAGGAGTACATTGAATTCGCTGAAACTTTCCAGCGATCGAATAAGCTAGAGATTTAGCTAATAAGGTCTTACCCACACCGGGAACATCTTCTAAAAGAACATGACCTTCCGAAAGAAGTGCTACTAATACTAAGTTAATGGCATCTTCTTTACCAAGAATAGTCTGACTAAGATTTTGTTTCAGCTTTTCAATACTTTCTTTCATAAAATTATGATTTGCTATCTATAAATATTGGCTGAAAGTCCAAAATATCCTGGCTTCTAACTACTAAATTAAAACTCTTTCATCAATTGAAAAAATTAACAGACTTATGCAAAAAGTCTGGCACAATAAACACCAAAGAGAAACATCATCAAAATTAAGGCCAAAAATTTTATTTTAACAATTTCTTGAAGTTTAATACTTAAAATATTAGCTTGATCGCGCTATTTACATCAGAAAAATTATCAATCAAATTGTGATTAATACTAGAAGATAAAAGGAACAGGATTAATTCCCATCCCTTGAATTGAATCTAATTTAACTATGAGAGTTTAGTATTCACTAGAGAATTTGTTTCCTCCGCCTCTTCTTCCACCACCAGATGACCCTCGACCTTCTCGTGGCCTTGCTTTATTGACCTTGAGAGTACGTCCCATCCATTCAGCACCATCAAGTGCTTCAATGGCTGCTGTCTCTTCATCTTCTGTCTCCATTTCTACAAAAGCAAAGCCCCTGGGGCGACCAGTTTCACGGTCTGAAGGAACTTGAACTCGCTTAACGCTACCATACTCCTTGAAGACATCTCTGATATCTTCATCTGTTGCATCGTACGAAAGGTTTCCAACGTAAACCGACATATTTGACCTCCAAAATTAAATGCCATCTAGAGAGATTTCGGAAGGCCAGTAATGCCAGATGAAACATCACAAAAAAGCTCACCACTGAAAGCAAAAACTGTAACCTATACCTATTCTCGAACTAGATTATATCATAGACAGTTTTGGCTAAAAATTATACAGATTACAACTTTAGTCCAACTTAAAACTACCAGTAAAACTTTTTAAATTTTAGCTAAATAGAAATTTGATAAAATGTCTAGGCTAAATTATTCATCAAATTTTACAAGTTAAACAGGAATGCTATATTTTTTTTAGCTTTGCATAATTTATTTTTGATACATTCGACCAATAATTAATTTAAAAGCAATGATCAATTAGAGTGATACGACATTTACCCATCACTAAACTATTTTCCATTGAAACAACAAGATTATTTTATATTAAATTTATTTAGTGTTACTTACGAGTATACTTCTAGCAATTGCACAGTCTTCTTGAATTTTTGCTTTTAGTAAATCTAAAGAAGCAAACTTTTGTTCAGGTCTTAAAAACTCAATCAAATTTACCATTATAGTCTGACCATATAAATCTCCAGACCAATTTAACAAGTGAATTTCTGTAGTCGGGTGTAGACCATTTAATGTGGGGCGACAGCCAATATTCATTACTCCTAAGTGTGGACAATCGCCAGAAGAATTTTCCTGAAGTTGCTTCTGTCCAAAGATATAGGCCTCCACAGCATAAACTCCAAAACGAGGCAAAAATTTTTGTGGCGGTAGCTGTAGATTAGCTGTAGGAAATCCTAAAGTTCTACCTAATTTTTGTCCTTCCACCACCTGACCTGCTAAACTGTAGGGACGACCTAATAAACGATTGGATTTTTTCAGGTCTCCTTGCTCAAGAGCTTGACGAATTATAGAACTGCTAATACGTTCTCCATTTTCACAAGTGTATAGAGGTACAATCGTAACTTCTATATTATAGTTAGCTGCAATAGTCTGTAAATCTGTTGCTTTTCCTACCCTGTTTCTACCAAAGCGGAAGTCCCATCCGACACTTACTTGACTTGCTTTTAAGTGTTTTACCAGAATTTTTTCTACAAATTGAGTAGGAGTTAAATTGGCCAATTCTTGGTCAAATTGCAGTAATACCACTTGTTCTACTCCCATCTGTTGAAAAAGAGCTAATTTTTCATCTAGTGGAGCTAACAATTTTTTTGGTTTTCCACTAAAAAACTCTTGGGGATGAGGATTAAAAGTTACAACAGTTGAATAAATTTTTGGCTCTTGACAATCATCATTTTTGTCCAATTCACTTTGGTAATACCATGATGAATTTAATAATTGAAGTTTTGTGTTTTTGTCTACTTCTGTATCTGTTTGTGATGGATAAACATAGAGTGAATTTTTTCTAGTATCTAATTTTAAAGTTGGTTGAACTACTTGCCTATGTCCTCGATGTAAACCATCAAAGTTTCCCAAGGCAACGGTAGTTGGAGTTAGTACTGTAGCTAAAGAAGAAGTTACCCACACACCTTATATTTTTGTTGATTGAATCATTTTCTACTACATTTAATCTTTGTTCATCTATATTTTTTGTCAGCTTACTAACAAAATTAATATTAAGCTGAAACTTTAGATTTTTTTGGAGTGTTTGACTGCTGAATTATTGTCTTCACTATTGCTTGGAGGAATTAATTGAATTGAAAGACCTTCTCTTGCCATCAAACTATTAGGAAATTTTTCTGCTACTTGCTCTCCTACTTTATCTAAGAAATCATCATTATGTATAGGGTCATGGTGAAAAATCACTAATTTTTTAACTTGAGCCACTGTAGCAATTTTTACAGCCTCCTGCCAAGTTGAATGTCCCCAACCTATTTTACTAGACTTGTCCGAATAATATTCTTCATCTGTATAAGTAGCGTCGTAGATTAATACATCTGCTTGACGAGCCAAAAATAAAACATTTTCATCAAAGCGATCGGGAAAATGTTCTGTGTCAGTAACATAAGCTGCAGTGTATCCTTGCCAGTTGACACGATATCCTACTGCTTCTCCAGGGTGGTTGAGTAAAGCATTTTCAATAACTATATCACCAATTTTAATTGGCTGACTTATTTCCAAATCGAAAAACTTAAGTTCAGCCCCCATAACTTGCAAAGGTACAGGAAAATTAGGGTTGAGCATCTGGTCATTCAGCCTCTGTTGAATAGTAGCTCCATTTGGAGCAACTGCTCCATATATATAGAAACAATTATTTTTAACAAAAGCAGGTACAAAAAAAGGAAAGCCTTGAATATGATCCCAGTGGGTATGGGTAAAGAACATATGGGCTTTTACGGGCATTTGAGACATCAGGGATTGACCCAAAACTCGTAGGCCAGTTCCACCGTCAAAAATCAGGCGATGTCCACCAACTCGCATTTCTACACAAGGAGTATTACCCCCATATCTTACTGTTTCTGCTCCGGGAGAAGCAATACTACCTCTTACGCCCCAAAATTGAACTGTGAATTGATTTTGTTTAACCGACATGAGTTTTATCGCAGAATTTCTTGAGTAAGTCCATCGAGGAGATTTTACTTATTAGTCAAATTTTTGCCATCATAAAATGGCTTAATCTTTAGTGTAATGATATACTTTCAATATGTTAACTCTTATGCTGAATGAATCTATCAAAATTTGGGTGGAAGATGAGAGTTAAGGTTTTTAGCTCTGCTGATATTTAGATGACTCGGGGAATTTTTATCGACTATTTTCTACATTTATAATAATACTATTTGAGACTCTTTGCTTTAAAAATACAAGTATTCTAGAGCTTCTCTGAAAGGGGTGAAAATCACGTTCAAGATTCTTTCTCGTTACTCTTGGCTAACATCTTTTTTGTGAAAACTGGTATAATAAATTACTATAATGTCTCCTCATTCTAACTGATAAATCAAAGAATCTTTCAGCCAAGCTTCAAGTAAATCTTGATGATATGACCCTTCACTCAATTTAGAGGGGAAAATAATTTTTTTGACCTTAAAGCAATTTTCAAATGGATAAACTAGTCCGACTTCCATAGATCGCCGATCATAAGGTTTCCCCTACCCAAAATATTTTGTGGTTTACTCAAACGAAAAGCCCTGTAAAGCAATAATTACAATGACTCTTTACAGTATATTTTGCCAAATTTAAAATCGTAGGATCTTTACTCCTAATACCAAATTTAAAAAAGGTATTTACAGTATTAATCTCTAGATTTCTACCAACAGAGCAAACTACTGTAGCAATATTTGATAAAACTGGTATAATTCTATAACCATAAGGATAATTTTCTTGTTTGTAAAATCCAGCTTCGCCTACATAAATTAGATTTTTGTTATATTTTTTTGTAAACTTTGTTCTGAATTGTTTTCATTTTTTTTAATCTACTTCTTGCTGGCCGTAAGTTTTTTTGCAGGTAATTTGATCGCTTTTAACAGGAATAGCTAAGATAAGGTGCAGAATTATTATCATTTTCTTTGTGGGTTTAATACCCCACCGTCTACACGGTGTTCAAAATT
>NZ_RCBY01000351.1 GCF_003838195.1 Okeania hirsuta | reverse complement strand
GGGCGAATACCCATTTGCCCTTACAGGGTTTTGGCTATGACTATGTGGTTCATCAGTCAGCAAAAGCGCTGTAAGTCCCCCACGCTTATTTGAAAAAGCCCGTAGTGCTTGTTAATGGGGGTTTGTAGACGCGGAGTGGCTTCTCTTGAGTATCCCTCATTATACACGCAACTAGAAGCTGATAGCTAACCGCTGACCGCTGATTGCTATTTCAACTCTTTTTCAAACACCGAATTGCCTCCAACAAACCTCTAGCTTTATTAATACTTTCCTCATACTCTGTTTCCGGCACAGAATCCGCAACCAAACCAGCTCCCGCTTGCACAGTTACCGTGTGTTTACCATCATTTTTCGGCCGAACAACCATAGTTCTAATCGTAATAGCACTATTCAACTGACCCTCAAAATCATAATATCCATAAACCCCAGAATAAGCACCCCGGCGACAAGACTCTAATTCATTAATAATTTCCATCGCCCGAATTTTTGGCGCACCGCTAACAGTACCCGCTGGAAAACAAGCCTTCAATAAATCCCAAACAGTTTTCTCATCTGCCAATTCTCCCACCACATTACTAACAATGTGCATCACATGAGAATAACGTTCAATTATCATTAATTCATCAACTTTTACTGTTCCCACTCGGCAAACACGCCCCAAATCATTCCGACCTAGATCGACCAACATAATATGTTCTGCTCTTTCTTTCGGGTCTTGCAACAACTCCTCAGCTAAAGCATTATCTTCTGCATAAGTTTTGCCACGAGGACGAGTTCCGGCAATTGGTCTCACCGTAGCAAGACGTTTGCCATCAGGGGTATTTTCTGCTTTTACCATAACTTCCGGACTCGAACCAATGATTTGCCAATCACCAAAATTAAAATAAGCCATGTACGGAGAAGGGTTTATTAGTCGCAGGGAACGATAAAGAGCAAATGGCTCCCCTGTATATTCCGTTGAAAGTTGTTGCGAAATAACTACCTGAAAAATATCTCCTGCTTTGATGTAGTCTTTAGCTTTTTCAACGTTGGCACAAAATTGTTCGCGGGGTGTATTACTACTATAGATATCTCCAACTTCTTGACTTTTTCCAGCAGGTGGTTGCCATTCTAGTAAAGTATCTTGTTGTGATAGAGGAGATTGCAATTTATCTACTAACTGAGAAACGCGATCGCACGCTTGTTGATAAGCTGCCTTTAAATCTACCTCTGGAGAGCGGAGGTCTGCATAGGCGATCGCCCAAATCTTCCGTTTTACCTGGTCAAAAACCAAAAGATTATCGACCTGCATCCACAAACCATCAGGCAAATCATTTTCAGTATATGGGTAAACAGGTACACGAGGTTCGATCCACCGAATCAACTCATAACCCCAAAAACCAAATAAGCCACCAATATCAGGTGGTAGTTGAGGTAGTTTGACAGGTTGATATTTTTGCAGACAGTTATCTAGAGTTTCAAAGGGGTCTCCCTCAAAAGTTTTAACTGTGCCATCGCGGTAAGTTTGGGTAGTATGTTCCCCTCTTACTTCCAATGTCCACAATGGGTCACAGCCAAGAAAACTATAGCGTCCGATTTTCTCCCCACCTTCAACTGATTCTAGTAAAAAATTGTATGGTTGACCCGCGCATACACGATACCAAGCAGAAACAGGAGTATCGAGGTCTGCTACCCATTCTTGGTAGACAGGAACAAAGTTACCTTGTTTTGCTAGTTGGGAAAATTTGGAGAAGTCTGGGAATATCATAAATTTTGAGGTTTTAGATTTGAGATTCAGCAGCGACTCTAATAAAATTAAAACCTCAGCTTCAGATGAGATATCTGGAAGCCAAGGTGATGATAGAAATTGACACTCTCGCCGTTAAATCACATGATTATAACGGAAAATTATTATTTTGCTGACGCAACGCTGCGCATTTAATGTCGCCGAGCTAAACACAGACTCTCAGCCTAGATATACAAATCAAACAAGTTGAGTTGCATCTCATATAAACAATCGACCCAAGCTTTTTTGCTCCGTCTTTACGCTGAGGAAGCCATTGACTAGCAAGCGGTGCGCTTTTATCTACTGATTAATCACAACCTATGAGTCGTATGGTTTCTTACCAGTAAACTTGAGAGCAGCAGGTTCTGGGTTACGACCAATGTTACGGTCGATCTTACCTGCATAAGGACGTCCTTCATTAACCTTTTCAGGGAAGACTCCATCTTTCGGATGTAGATACTCAGTAGAACCATCAGGGAAAACCCGATAGATTTTGAAGTCCTCAATTTTGGGCCTAAATTTAGTCCTTAGTTGAGTGCCGAGGGCCAAGCATTGCTCTTTGCGAGCTAAGTATAGTAGGTTTTCACCTTCATTCATAATAGCTGCACCACCTGTAGGCATCTCAAATACCTGCTCTTTTGAGCTAGTCCAGGTAATAGCGTACTTTTCTTCAACTTCGGCCTTGGTCAGTAAGCCACCAGTACTGCCACCGAAAATAGGGGGTTGACCTGTTAGTTCGTCTGCCATAGATTTTTTATATGAACCTTTTTATGGAATCCTATCACCACAGTTACCCAGGTTTAAGAAATTGTAAGGTTCTGTTACAAAAGGATATTTTAGGACTCTGGCCAGACTTGAGGCCATTAATTACTAATTGCCATCGACTAAAGATAGTATCATTCTTTTTTTTCGGTTATGGTTGAAGTTAAAAAAGAGGGTAATTGCAATAGTCCTCTTGAATTTTACTATGACTTGATTTTAGTCTAGATAAAGAATCGAATAATAAAACTATATTGTTAATTACTGTCAATAGAGTAATCCTAAATTATTTGTGAGAAATTAGCGACTTTCGACTCCTAGTTAACCTGTTCTCTAAAAGTCTACAATATCTTACAACTCAAATAAGATTGCTACATATAGCATTTTTTGAGTATTGTTACTTTTTGCTTTTTTCAGAATATTTTGACATAACCTAAAGAAAATTGCTATAGATATTTTTTCTCGAATAAAAAACGCAATTTTTTTTTTGTTTACTGGAAATACTATAGTAACTAACTTTTGGTTAAAGCCGATCATTACCCTTGATTATATTTATTACCTTTATTAGGCATTTTTAACACTATATATATAAGGAACAGCTATTTTTCACCTTCACTTATTGAATTATATCGGACTATATGGAAGCAATTTTATTTCGCCCTCAAGGCAACTTAGATTTAAAGAGAAGTCATCAACTCAAGCAAATAGTAGACAAACTAATCGACAAAACACGAAATTTATACTGGATAATAGATATGGGATTAGTAAACCAAATTAATAATTTGGGATTAACTACTTTAGTTATTATCCGAAAAATTTCTGAAAAAAGAGGATGTCTATTATATCTGTTCAATATCCAAGATGATATTCAATTGGTTTTTCAATTAACTGGATTGGACCAAGAATTTCATTTTTTAGAAGATGAATCATTTCTCTATTCATTAAAACCTAAACTACTACTTTGCTAGCTGCTAAGTTTATGAATTAGATTCCTTTCTTCTTGTTTGATTTTCCCTCTCCATTTTTTCACTATTACTAACAATTGGAATTGTAAAGTGAAACTGACTACCCCGATTTTTACCCGCTGACTCTGCCCAAATTTTTCCTCCCAAGCGAGTAATAATCTGCCGACAAATGGCTAAACCTAAACCTGTACCACCAACACTGCGCCGTAAAGCACCTTCCTCTTGATAAAAACGATCAAATACAGCTTCTAAGCGCTTAGGTTCAATCCCACGACCAGTATCAGAGACTGTCACTTCCAACATATTATCTCCATTAGAAGTAGCCCCAATCATTACTGTTCCTTCAGACTGAGTAAACTTACAAGCATTATCCAGGAGTTTTGACAATACCTCTACTAACCATTCTCCATCAGCTAAAACTAAAGGTAGTTCTGTCGATACCTGAGTAGTAATATTCGGTAAATCTCTTTGTAAATGATGGGCACGAATACTACTCAGAGCCAAATCAACACATTCTAATAGAGGCAGATATTCTACATTCCACTCAACCGTACCACTTTCTAAATGAGACAATGTTAAGAAATCTTGCACAAGATGACGCATTCTATCTGCATCTGCTAATGCAGTTTCCAACATAACTTGACGTAACTCTGCAGGCATATCTGGTTCTTGACTCAAACTTTCAAGGCAAACTTGAATAGTTGATAAAGGTGTCCGTAGCTCGTGGCCAGTAATTGCAATTAAATTACTACGAGTCCGGTCCAGAGCTTCTAATTGTTGATTTAATTCTTCTAAGTGGGCATAAGTTTCCGCCTGGATCAAAGTTATACCTAATTGAGTAGCGATCGCTTCTACTAAATCTATTTTGTCATCAGACCAGTGATGAGGACATGAACCACAGTGGTGTAACTCCACCATACCTAAAAGTCTTCCCTGATAAAGCAAAGGTACCATTAACCAGCTCTTAATTTCCCATTGAGATATTAATGTTTGGAGACAACTTTTGGCCTTTATTTTAGAGCCTTGTGGTGTTTCTGTCAAACAATAATTAGGCAGTAAGCTTGTATCTTCTATATAGACTTGCTCTTGAGTTTGAACAACCTTTTGAAATAAAGGATTATCTTGTAAAGGCCATTCTTGATTAACCACAGATGTAACTGACGAACTTAAATATTCATGTGTAATAGTTACTGTGACATCTAAAGCTCGACATTGATAAATTAAGCATCGGCAAGCTAAAAGTGCTTCTCCCAATTCTTGCACTGCTACTTTGATAATCTCATCAGAGTCTAGCGATCGCCTCATGGCATTAGAAATAATATTAATCAGGCGCTGTTTTTGTTCCTGAACAGCGATCGAGCGATATGTTTTAAGTAACTTATATTGACTTGCTTGCAAATAAGTCACCAAACGTTGGGCAAAAGGATCGTTAAATTGAGGATTTTGAGTAACTACTTCTGAAGCTTTTTTTAGGTAACGACGATTAGAGCTAGATTTTCTTTTTGCAGATTTTCTTCCCATCTCTACATCAAGATTGATGCTATAAACTTCTCGTGCTGCTTGTACTTTTTCTTCTAACTGTGGCCTATATCTGAGTATTCTATTCAGTAATAATTCAGCAGCTTGGACACATACTTGACGGTCAAAAGTCCAGATACCTTCAAATCGACGTGCCTGATCCATGGCAATCAACTCAGATGTTTCATCACTTTTACCAGAATTAAAACGCTCATTACAAATCAAACAACTTGAATACTGTTGACCAAGTACCAGTAAATTCCATTCCTTACTTAAAGTCTCTTTAGTATTAAAAGCTATTGTTTCGTAATACTCAGAAGAATTTTTAAATGCTGTTTCTGGTGCTGCTAGTACATATACTTGGGATGTTAGGTTAGCAATTCGTCTATAACGATGAGCTTCCTGACGATAAAAACGCTCTTGCTGAAAAGTTGCAATTACCAGAGGTTGATCGGAGCTTGCTAAAACCTGGTCTTCCATTGCATGAGATAGAGCAGTCAGGGATGACTTAAAGTAAATTTGTGGTCTCAACTGCGGAATCTCTTGCACCAGTTCTGCCAATACGGACTTAGGGATGGTCATCTGGCGG
>NZ_RCBY01000350.1 GCF_003838195.1 Okeania hirsuta | reverse complement strand
ACTTTGTTGACGGGGACTTAGAAACCCCGTCCGTCTACACGGCGGGGTAGTTCATTTCATTTCAATCGCCCTAATATAGGTATCAATAAAAATAATCAGAATACTGAACTTCATGTAGTTTCTGCCAAACGAGGTTCTGAAAATTTAGCAAAAGGTCACGAAATAGATATTCACGGTCCTTGCCGGATTGTTTATCGACCAGAAAAACCTCATACTTGTGGAGCGACTGTCTGGATTGAAACTTTGGCAACGGCAACAGTTTATAATTTTGACGGGAACGTGAAACGGGTCAATAGCAGATGGATTTGGGAATGGGAAGAAGAAGAAATCTGGGAAATTAATAAGATAGATATTGATGAGTCGATAAAAGCATCCTAGTCAAAAAGTTAATTTGAATCACAGCGATAGGGTTCCTCTATAATCTCACAGGTTAATTATAAATCTGTGTTTAAGTTATCGTGGGAAAATTTGACTAATGTACACTTCTTGACTTCAAAACATAAACCTGAAACCACCCACAAATTTCACCTCATCAACACTTTCCCCTTCTTCTCTGGCAAAGTCGGCAGTACCAGCAAATTTACGTTCCCAGGAAATACCAATATAAGGTGCAAACCGACGACTAAATTCATAACGCAGTCGCATTTCTAATTCAATATCGTTAAAACCTGTACCAATTTCAAATTCTTCAACCTCCTGTGCTGCTACATTAACTTCAAATTCTGGCTGCAATACCAACCTTTGGGTAAGCAATAATTCATACTCTACACTCAAGCGAGCAGAAATATCTCCATCTTCGCTGACAAAAAGAGCAGCATCTACTTCCAAGAAATAGGGAGCTAATCCTTGCAAACCAAATACTGCAAAAGCACGGCCGTCAGACTCAGAACCAAATGTTCTGTCGTAACGCACACCAGCTTGCCACTCCCAAAAAGACCAGACTAACTGACTGTAGAGTAGTTGTACTTCGGCATCTCCTTCCCCATCTTCTGTATTAACTTCACCATCAGTTTTTAACCACAACCTTCTGTAGTCGCCACCAACCCAACCATGAGCATCCCAATTAAAACTACTGTCAGCATCATTAACGCGATATTCTAACTCTTCAATTAATAACAACCAAAATATTTGATTATCTTTGATTGGTGAAGGCAAATTTTCCTGGTTGTACTCATTAGCAATTTCCCAAGTAGGAGTAAGATTAGTCAAGCGATCGCCTATCTGTTTTTCTTCTGCCATAACTACTGGTGCATAACTGAAATAGCTGACAAAACTGATTAAACCCGCCACGGCACAGTAAAAATTCAATTCTTTTCTCTGTCTCCCCCCTTTCAAAGGGGGGTTGGGGGGAATTTTTTTCCCGATCTCTTTCAAAGAGGGGTTGGGAGGGATTTTTTTCCCTATTCTGAATTTATGCAAAAATTTCATTATCATGCTTTTTCCACCTTATCAGTTACAGACACAACACGAAACATCCCCACTTTCATGTGATAGAGCAGATGGCAATGAAACGCCCAATTACCAGGTGCATCGACAGTCACATCTACAGACATTCTCTCGGCAGGTTTAACCAAAACAGTGTGTTTGCGTGGTTTATAAGCACCTGCCCCATTATCTAATTCCATCCACATTCCGTGTAAATGAATAGGATGTTCCATCATGGTATCGTTGACAAAAGTAAGTCGTAGTCGTTCGCCGTTGTAAAATTGAATTGGTTCCTTTGCTTCTGAATATTTCTTCCCATCAAAAGACCACATATACCGTTCCATATTTCCGGTGAGATGTAGTTCTATTTCTCGTTCGGCTTTTCTTTGGTCTTCACGAGGTTTCAGACTGCGTAAGTCGGTGTATAACAGAACGCGAGTACCTGTATTTTCCAATCCAATACCTGGTTCGTGGAGCCTACTTTTTGACATCATAGCTACCCCCGCACTACCTGAACCATGATGGTCTGGGCCGTGCATTACGGCTTCTTGGTGGGGTATCGTTTCTGTTGCGGTTAAATGATTCATCCCACTATTATGCTGAGAATGATTCATCCCACTGTTATGTTGAGAATGATTCATTCCACTATTATGCTGAGAATGATCCATCCCACTGTTATGCTGAGAATGATTCATTCCACTATTATGCTGAGAATGATCCATCCCACTATTATGCTGAGAATGATCCATCTGATTCATATTTGGAGAATGTTGAGAATGTGCAGAATGATCCATGCCATGATCGTGACCCATATCCGCCATAGTTCGTAGAGGGCGTTTTCTCCGTTCTGGCAGAGGAGCAGTCATTCCTAAACGTGGTGCAAGAGTTCCACGAGCATAACCACTTCTATCCATGGTTTCGGCAAAAATAGTATAAGCAGTCTCCTCTTCAGGTTCAACAATTACATCATAAGTCTCAGCAATAGCAATCCGAAATTCATCCACAGTTACAGGTTGCACATTTTGACCGTCTGCTTGTACAACCGTCATTTTCAATCCGGGAATTCTCACATCAAAAAAAGTCATTGCTGAAGCATTGATAAAACGGAGTCGTACTTTTTCGCCAGGCTTAAATATGCCACTCCAGTTAGACTCTGGTGCCATGCCATTTATTAGATATGTATAGGTTACACCTGTAATATCAGCAATATCAGTGGGGTCCATTCGCATTCTGCGCCAATCCAGATCGTCAACTAAATTTCCCACTGTTCGTCTTTGATAGTTATAGTAAGTGCTTTTCCGTTTTAGGTTGGCAAGTACCTGATGGGGGTTTTCAAAAGTCCAGTCGGAGAGCAATATGGCATATTCCCGGTCGTATGCAATAGGTTCGGGTTCGGCCGGATCGATAATCATGGCTCCAAAATGACCGAGTTGTTCTTGCAAGCCACTATGACTGTGATACCAATAGGTACCACTCTGGTTTACAGGAAAACTATAGGTGAAAGTTTCTCCTGGTTTAATGCCCGCAAAACTAACACCGGGAACGCCATCCATTTCTGGTGGGAGAATGATTCCGTGCCAGTGAATTGAGGTATCTGTTTTTAGGTTGTTTGTGACTTGAATAGTTGCTGTTTGTCCCTCGCGCAAACGAATTAACGGCCCAGGAATTGCACCGTTAACTGTCATGGCGGTAGCGTTTCGCTCTCCTATTTTGAGTTTAGTTTCCTGAATTTGGAGCTTAATTAGATCGGGATATTTATTTCCGTTTACAGGCTCACTTGCAGCAATAGTTTGTCTGTCATAAGCGGGTAAAATATTGTCTATGGCTGTGACTATACCTATTCCGGCACTGAAGCGTAAAAAATTTCGTCTATTAAGTGGGTTAGTTTTCATAGTTTTAGTTATTTAGTACTGCAAAAGAGGCTGCTTAATTCCCCTTCCGAAACAAGGAAAGGTGATTGGAGTGTTTTGTTTTCATCTCAAGTTTTATTTTTCCATGGCTTTTACTGCCTGCTGCATCTGAGAAACTATTTCTTGCATTTCTTTAATCATGTCTTCGTAGTGATTTTTCATGTTTTGTTTTTGCTCGGATGTCATATTTTGGATATGGTTAGAATCCATGTGTCCGATATTTTCTCGCATCTGAGTCAGCATTTTGTGCATTTTGTCTAAATCTTGCCCGTTGTGTTGGTGCATTTGAGAATGGTCTTGTGCCAATTTCATCGGTAATTTTTGCTTGGTTTTAGCTACTGAGGGCATGATGTTTAATACTGAAATTGTTATTCCTACTATGGCTATAGTGGCGATCGTTTTAACAGGATGAAGGTTGTCTAGTTTATTTTTGAATTGATAGGACATATTAATATTTTTCCAAACCAAACTAACATTGTTTTTACTAAATGTTAGTTTGACTTAAGAATATGAAATAGGGATGAAATTTAAACTGAATTTTTTTGAGATGAATAAGGATGAAATAGGCTCGACTGCAATAAGTTAAAAGTCATCTAACTAGACAAAATAGATTGGTATAAATCATCTCACAAGTGAAAATTTGTTAATGGTAGGTTACGATACGAATCACAATTTAATGCTTGATTTTCACCATCAATTCTGTACCTAAACCACTTGAAAAAATATAAGATTTTACAATCATCACAAGTACGGAAAGACATTTATAAATTTAAGACTGACATTTCATCCTGATTTCATAAATGCTCTGTATACTTAAGTATTGGTTTCCTAAAAAATATTGTATAATTTCTCATAGGAGTATTAAATGTAATGCAAAACACATCTTTACTTGCTCATGCTCCAAGTTTTCATGTGCCGAATCAAACTAATGATTCAAAACCAGAGGTAAAAAATGAAGTAGAAGATAATTCTGTGAATGAAAAACCTGAAACTCAAATACAAAAGATATCTTCCCCAGAAATGGAAAACCAAGTAGAAGAAAAGCAGATAGAAATTAAACCAAAAACTGTTGTAGAGGAAAAAGTTGTTAATTCTGTTGAGTTGGCTCAAACTAATAATTTTATCCCGCACCCTGGAGAAATTGTTTTTTTACTTTTATTAACTACACCTTTTTTACTATTTTCAATGAAGCGGTACATATTTAGTCAAATAAAATAATTGATAGTTTATGGAAATTTAATACAGTGACTGATTATGCTTTAACTAAAATATTAATTAATTTCCTTTTTTTTATGTTTTATTCAATCTCCGGCATTGCATAATACTATTTCTCAAAAACTTTTCTACATTTTGTTTAGCAGGGGAGTATGGGAGAAGTAAAAAGTAAGAATAATTAACATTAACTTTGCTCTTATTAGCCAAAATATGATTTTACTTGTTTTGATTCATTAATAACTGAAGTCTTACCCAAGTATAGCGTTACTTTTAGGAATTGGTATAATTGCGGGATGATTTTGTCACTCCTAGCAGAAACCATAATCCCCGTGTCCCCGTGTCCCCGTGTAGCGCCGAAATCATCCTAGTATTCAGCAACGCCCACTCCCCTATGGCTCAAACAAACTCAAACATCAATCAAATTTAAACTATGAGAATTAATAGAGCTAGACTACGCCAACTTCACTATTGGTTTGCCCCAATAATGTTTTTTCCTGTACTACTTAGTTTAATTACAGGTTCTCTATTTCAAATATCAGTTATTACTGGTACTGCCGAGAATTTTATTTGGCTATTAGAATGGCATAGAGGTAAGTTTGGGAGAATTAATTTAGAGATGATTTATCCATTTTTAAATGCCTTTGGAATGTTAATGTTGGTAGTGACTGGAATTATGATGTGGTTTCAGACTCGCCGACAGTACAAAAAATAATTTTAAGAATAGAGCGGGTTTTGATAAATAGACTTTTTTTCCAGCATTAAAAGCTTATTGATAAGCAAATTGAAAAACCCTATCCAGCAATAAATGTAAATGTAAAAAAGAATGTAGGGAGATTCCATGAAACCTCCCTAAAAATTGACTAGCTGTAAATTTATAGCAAGGAACGAGTTGGTGTTTGACTTATGTTAATGATCAACCGTAAGACAAAGAAATGCTTTTCCCACTATTGCCTGTTCCCTGCTATATCTATTAAAATTTCTAGAATTTATAAGAGTTGAAAACTTGAGTCTGACCATCTTTTTTAAAGGCAAAGACATTAAAAGATTCTTGGCGATCGCCCATTT